>DATKWY010000111.1:0-2887 GCA_035529295.1 Candidatus Desulfaltia sp.
CTGTGCTTGATGTGATGAATGTGCCGTGTTTTTGTATGGTATGAACAGCGTTTTTGCATAGATTCATGCGGCGTCGGACTGGTTCTGTGGCTCCTTTTGGTGTGGGGCGTCCGTTTCCGGTCTATCTTGCTCTACCCCCCCCTCCCCCTCACTGGGTGTCCGGTGCTGGCGTGGTGCACATATCGTTCTGTGGGGTTGCTTATCCCGTGCCAGCCGGGATAAGGCGGAAAAAAAATCCATCTTTTATTACGTGCTTACCCTCGGCGAGATGCTTCAACGGTTTGTTGATAGTCTGAGGTTCCTATAATGTGCTCATTATTGGTTGGGTGCGTCATGGGTAGTCCCCCGATTTTAAATTTAGCATATGTATTTTTACGATTCGCGGGGACGTCAGGGATGGGCTCAGACCGGCGCCCACGGAAAACGGGTTTCTGGGAGCCTCTCATGGTTGGTAAATAGGCGTTAGAGCCGGCGGATAACCTCGTCCCTGAAGAGGGATAGCCTCTCCTTGGCCGCCTCCACGTCCCCCGTGGGCCTAACGTAGAGGATCATGAGGCCGATTCCCAGGTCCCCCGCCTGTCCAAATTTGTCTAGCATCCCCTCGTAGGTGACCCCAGGCGAGGAAGTAACCGAACCGCATAAACGGTGAAACCAGCCCCCCGTATTAGAGGCTTCCGCGGCGAAGAATCTAAACCGGGTGAAACATCTGGTAAAGTATGCGGGTGCTGTGCAGCGGAAGCTACCTGGCGGACATACTGGTCCCTGGGCTCCCCCGGATCGGGCCCCCGGGGAGCCTCACCTACGCCCCTAGGGGCATCCACCTGTCCCCGGGGGGTCACTCCGCCAACGTGGCCCTGGACCTGGCCCAGCTGGGCCAGGGGGATGTCCACTCCACGGGATGCCTGGGGGACGACGCCATGGGCGAGTACGTGACTAGGGAGCTTGTCAGGGGCGGTGTCCAGGCTTACCCCCAGGTGGCTGAGGGCGTCCCCACGGCCAAGAACGTGGCTCTTATCGTGGAGGGGGAGGATCGCAGGTTCATAGCGGAGCTCACCGCCAACACCCTCCTGGAGCCCCGGCACGTCATGGGGCTGGTGGAGCGGCTTAGGCCAGACGTGCTGTACCAAGGAACCGTAGGAGGCCTCCGTTACATAGACGCAAGGCTGAGCGCCGTGCTGGGGCACGCCAGGAGCCACGGAGCGGCCACCCTGGTGGACGCCATCCCCCCCACAGGGGGATGGGGCCACATGGAGGAGGCTTATCCATACATGGATGTGCTCCACCTCAACCTTCAGGAGGCCAGGCAGCTCACGGGGCAGGAACACTTGGGCAGGGTTCTGGGTCGGCTGGCCGAGAACCACGTACCCTTAGCTGTTGTCTCCGACGGGGAGAGGGGCCTATACGCGGTCACAGACCGCAGCCGGCTCAGGATGCCCGCCTTCAAGGTGAAGACAGTAGACCAGACGGGGGCCGGGGACGCCCTCTGCGCAGGAATCATTGACTCACTGGACCGCCACGGCCTGAACCCGTTGAAGCTGGGTGAGGCTTCCCTGGACGCGTTGACTCGGGTCCTCATGGAGGCAGAGGCGGCCGGCGCAGCCTGCGTGACGGGGATAGGGGCCGCCACCAACGTCAACAGGGAGCTCACGGAAGCCTTAATCAGGGATCAGGGAGAAGCTGTCCTAGCCGCAGTGGAAGCTGTAGAGTGATCATCATGGCCGCGCCGAGGACACCCAGGGTCAGAACGGGCGTGGAGTCGCTGGACGCCCTCATGGGGGGCGGCTTCACCCCGGCAGCCGTCAACGTGGTCTACGGTGAGGCCGCCACCGGCAAGACCACCCTGTGCCTCACCGCGGCCCTAGGCCACCTCGCCGAGCACAGGGCCTCCAACGCCTACCTCGTAGACTCGGACAACAAGCTGAACATAGGCCGCCTCACCCAGATGGCCCAGCCGCGGGGTCTGGGCCTCCTCAAACGCCTCCACCTCCACATCCCGAAAAGCTTCCGGGAGCAGGAGGAGACTCTGGAGAGCCTGCCGCCCCTGGACCCCCTGGACCTGGTGATTCTGGACAGCGTCACAGGCCTCTACAGGGGCGAGACCGGCGACGAGGAGCAGACCTACAGGATAAACAAAGAGCTTAACCGTCACCTAGGGTACATAACGGAGATGGCCAGGACTAGGGGGGCGACATTCATATTGACGGGCCAGGTGAGGAGTATCCTGGACACCCAGCAGGTGGAGCCCGTGGCCCCCAGGCTCCTAGGCTACTGGGGCAGCCTGGTGCTGAAGCTGGAGAAGGCCCCCCGGCCGGGGGTGAGGCAGGCCACACTGGAGAAGCCGGTGGAGCGCCACGGGGTGATCTACCTGGCGTTAGATGAGTCCGGGATCACGGAGAGCCGCCCATGAACCTCATGACCTTCCTGCTCGCCGTGTACACCTACCTGCCGGCCTACGTTGCCAACGCCAGCCCCGTGGTCCTGGGCGGTGGGACGCCCCTGGACGGGGGCCGCCTCTGGAGGGATGGGAAGCCTCTGCTGGGCGACCACAAGACGGTGAAAGGCGCCGCCATGGGCTTCCTGGTGGGCCTCGTCGTCGGGGTGGCTCAGGGCAACCCGGTGGGCGGAGCCCTGCAGGCCATAGGGGCCATAGGAGGCGACCTGGTGGGCAGCTTCTACAAGAGGCGGGTAGATATCAAGCCGGGGGACAATCTGCTGTTCTCGGATCAGCTGGGCTTCATAGTGCTGGCCGTGGTCCTCAGCTACCCGGTCCAGCGGACCCTGTGGGATCAGGTGGCCGCGATCCTGCTGATCACCCTGCCCCTTCACTACCTGGTGAACGTGGTGGCCTGGGCCTTTAAGCTGAAGAAGAACCCCTGGTAGCTATGGG
>DATKWY010000112.1:0-4581 GCA_035529295.1 Candidatus Desulfaltia sp.
AATTGTCTACCGATAACCGTTACTCCCTTCTCTGACGCCCCGTAGACAGTTCCCTCGTGCATGCTCAGGGATTCTTGCCCAGACAACGCTGACAACTTTCTCTCCTGTTTCACTATGGTTCTTCTGCCTATATCGGGCGCCCCCACGATCCTCAGGGTCGAATCATCAGCAGCTAAAAACCCTGTTGAGCCGCCGAACACTGTGGGGGCTAAATGTCTCACGTTTGATCTGAACTTGGTACGCCCCAGCTCGACCATGTTATCGGTGTCCCCTACGTGGTAGAGGGCCACGGTGGTTCCTGTGTTCACCGCCAACAGGTTATTTTTGTAGGCGTACCCGTGAATGGGCTCCGCCATCGTTACGGTGTGCCGGTGTTCGTAGCACATCCTCTGCACCATGAACCTGCCTCCTTTCCCGCCTTCCCCGGTCATGGAGGTGACGATGTAGTCCTGCTTCGGGTCGGTGGGGACGCTCAGTATCTTGTAGTCCGTCACGAAGGCCCTTCCGTACGTGTTACCCCTCGTGTCCGTCACGGTAACCTCCTGCACAGCCTTCTGGTGGCAGGCGACCTCGATATAGTCTAGGTCATTGACCCGGGGGAGGTCGTCCCAGATGTCCCAATCCGCCTGCAACTCTTCACCTATCTCAAGGATCTCGTCAGGCATCACGTTGAACAGGTCCTTTATACCTCTATCAATGGGTGCATCTAATCCCAAGCTCAGTGAGACGATCCCATGGAGGTCTATGTAGGTGTCACCTATCACCCATCTGCCGGCCTCGTCCTTAGACACGTAGGTTACCTTGAGCTTGGCGGAGAACGACGCCCCGGGCCCAGGGGTGTACTTCACCCAGTAGCCTTCTCCTTCACCCTGATCAAAGTGCCTGTAGAAGTCTGGGCCGAACCTTACGCGGATACGTATCTCGTTCTGGGGTGAGAGCACCATGCTACCTATCCGTGTGTCGCCTACCGGTAGGTTGGAGCCGGAGAGTATGGACGGGGGGCCGGACACGGAGAAACATTTGTGGACGTCGTCTACAAGCTCCCAGCCCACCACTGCGTAGAGGGAGTTATCGTTTTTCACGAGGCGGAAGATGGCCTCGTCAAAGCCTCCCGGCGACCCAACCATGTTGTACTTGATTTCATGGCGGCGGTACCACTTAGTCTCGAATCCGCCTCCGAAGCCAGCCTCCTGGGCGCCCACCTCGTCAGGGTCTAGGTCCTGGTTCCCGGTTACCAGAACCCTTCCGCCAGCATCCAAGTCTATGCCAGTAATACGCATCGGCCAGAGAAGCCCACCCCACTCCTTCAGCGCAGCCACCGGCCGAACCATGACCCTCCACCTTCTCTCGCCCTCCTTCAAGAAGCCTATGCCCGTTGTCCTGTAGTCGTAAAGGTCTAGCTGCTGGTCAGCGATCCTGTTTGCCTCGGCCTCCGCCATGAATAGACCCGCGATGGTTGCCACGTCGAAGACCAGGGCGAGGAACGGCAGGTATAGGCGCCTGGACTCCACTGCCTCAAGTATACCGCAGAAGGTGGCTAGGAGCCTTTCACCGAAGTCAGCGAAGTCGACATGAAAGTCTACTATGACGTCGAGGTTACCCTGGTTGTTTATGAACTCGGCCTCCACGGCGTAGTTCAGGTCCAGGTTCACCGAGCCGGGCCCGCACGGCGCCTCTGACGTGAAGCCCCCTACTACCTTTACCTTGTTTTCTTTGAAGCCTATGTTGCCCTCGCTGATGTCGTGCAGCCTCAGGTCACCTGACTCAAAGCTGTTGATGGCTCGGACGAGGGTCTGTTTTATCACCCGGTGGTTGGCTGCGAAGCCGAACCTGTCGTTTCCGGCTGTGCACCCACGGTACTGCGCGTGGAACAGTGCCTCGTTAAATAATGTGTTTAATCCGGTGTACGTCGCGGCCAGGATGAGGTGTCCTTCCTCAGCTTTAAGGTAGTACTGCACCTGCCTACCGTCGAGGTCGGTGGGAAGCTCAAGGATCACGGGTTTAAGCAGGTCCACGAGGACGAGGCCCCACTTTAACTCGGTAATTATGTCGAACCAGCTATCCTTCTCCCGGTCAACGTAGTCTACTCTGATTTTCTCGCGCCGGGGACCATCAAGGTACAGCTTTAACTCGGCCCAGTCGTCTAGGGCGGCTCCCGCGATGCCCAGGTTGAACCTTACATGGACAGCGTTTAACGGGTCTCCCCCCGACTGGGCTAGAAAACGCAGGTTAATGACCTTAAACTCGATGTCGTTTGTGACCAGCACGGAGGTCAGGAAACGGTTTAACGCGTTCTCAACCATCTTCTGGTTAATTGATAACTCAAGGTGAGGTATCCCGTTAGGTATCTGCGCCATACAACCACCAAACTAAAATTATGGGTATATTTGGCTGATTTGATAAAAGGCTTCGCTCAGTGCAGACATGGTTTGGCCCTTGGACGTGGGAAAAGGGACCCGGGTTTATCGTGTTGAGAGTGGTTGATGTGTAAAAAAGGTAGGGGGGGTATCATCTAATGGCGAATTTTTTTATTATTAGACGGGGTACCCGGCCTTGACGAGGCTGACGAAGCCCAGGCGCGCCCAAGACAGCGGCACCGAGCCAAAGCAAAGGACGAAACAAACCATCCATATAAAAAAGAGAGAGAAATCTACCTCAAGGACTCCATCAATGCGAACAGCTCTGACAGCTTGGCTGACCGCGCCCGCTTCAGACTCACGTCCAGCTTGTCCTTAGGCACATAGCTCAGGGCCTCAGGGTAGCAGTACTTGACGCACTCAGGGTCGCCGCCGCACAGGTCGCACTTGAAGGCCACGCTGGTCACAGGGTCGATGCTCACCCCGCCCACGGGGCACACCATGTTACACACCCTGCAGCCGATACACGCCTTCTCGTCCACCAGGAGGGCGCCCGTGTCCGGGCTCCGGGAGATGGCGTTGGTGGGGCACGCCTCCATGCACAGGGGCGTGGTGCACTGCTGGCACACCATGGGGATGTAGTTGTGGTATTCTCCCCGCTTCTCGTACCTGATGACCTTTATCCTGGACCTGGCTGGGTGGGCTCGGCCCGTGTTCTTGAGGCTGCACGCCGCCTCGCAGGTCCTGCACCCGGTGCACTTTTCCATGTCCACCTGTAGTACCTTCTCCACGCCTATCCCTCCTTTGCAGCCTTCTCCTGGGCAAGCTTCTTCATCTTCTTCAGCTCCTTGGCCACGTCTGCCATCCCCAGCTTATTGAGGGTGGGCTCTCTCTGGGTGCCGGTCTCCGGGTCCCAGCCTCTGAGGGCGTAGTACTCGTCCTTCATCTTCTCAAACTTGCTTCGGTCTAGTTTCTTGCCCGCTTGGGGCCCATCAAGGATGGGTGCCTCGAAGAAGAAGTCGGGAAGCGTCTCCGCCGCCCGGGTCCGCCCATCCCGTACCACTATGGCCCGCTCCAGGTTGCATATCCTCTCACCGTACTGGAAGAGGGCGGCCTCGTCCACGTCCATGCCTGTTACCGCCCTGAACCTGTCAGCCGCGAACTGGTAGGACGCCTCACCGAACTGGGACCCCGGCGCCCCCGTCCGCCCGGGCCGGATCATGGTGGCGCAGTAGCCCAATGAGTCGGCTATGGCCGCGCCGTTCATCTCGTAGATGAGGGCAGCCGGCTTACCCTCGTACTCCGTGGCCATGATGGCCTTCTCGGTGCCGAACAGGCGCTTACTCCACTCGTAGCTGGCGTCCCTCTCCTCCGGGTCTACGCCGGCGTACCCCTCTCTGGCGGGCTTGTCCCAGAGCACCACGTGGTAGGTGGTGGCCCGCAGGCTGTTGCCCCTGGCGGATATTACCTCGCCGAGGGCCGTGCCGGGCTCGGCCCTGAACTCGAAGGTCCTCATGGTGAGCCCCTGGTTGTGGTAAAGGTAGTCCGTGGCCTTCTTGCCCAGCTTCTTGGCCAGGGTCACCGGCCCATCAGCCAGGGCGTCCCCGTACCCATCCCTGTAAGCCATCCTCCGGGCGGTCTCGAACAGGGCCTCAGGGTCCCCGCGCTCGAAGGAGACGCCGTCCAGGTCCTTGGCGTCCACCAAGCCGTCGTTGTGCAGATGCATCAGCCAGGAGACGACCGTGGCCACCTCCTTGTTGTCCAACCCAAGGTCGGACATCATCCTGGTGCCCTTGAAGGCCGAGGCCAGGTCCGTCATCCAGAGCTTCCAGGGCCAGTACGTCGGGTAGCACCGCCAGATGCAGGCCCCCACACCGGGTATCTCGTACAGGGGCTGGCACGGGAAGGGACAGCCGAAGCAGCCCACGTTCTTCACGAAGTACTTCTCCAGGTAGTTCTCCTCGTAGGCCTTCTTCACGTCCGGCCTCTCCCTCCACGCATGGCTCTCGTAGTTACCCACGACGCCCGCGTCACCCACAAGGAATCCCTGGAGGTACGCGTCCTTGCCCTCGCCCCTGGGTATGGCCTCACCCAGCCGCTTCTTAGTGTCCTTCACCGTCTTGACGAGCTGCCTGTTCAGCTCCAGCACCGCGTCCGGGTCGTGGACGTTCACCGCCCCGGTACCCCTCACCACCACGGCCTTTAGCTTCTTAGCGCCCATCGA
>DATKWY010000113.1:0-2284 GCA_035529295.1 Candidatus Desulfaltia sp.
GTAAAGGATGGTGGGCGGGTCGCCTAGCTGAACCAGGCGGTAGACGATGGTGAGGTTCTTCTTCTCATAGGTCCCCGATATCCTGTAGCTCAGCTCCAGGTCGTCACCCGGCTCGTGGACCCCCACAGATATCGAGCATGCAAGGTCATCGTAGTGCCATATGCTGTCGTCGAAGTGGGGCTCAAGCCAGGGGTACCCCTGGTCACTGGGTCGCATGGGGAGCCTGGTGGATACGCCGCGAATAGGGTAGTTGTAGACCTCCCCATACAGGTCGTGGACCCTGTAATATTCTCCGACCACGAAGGAGACGCCTATTACCCCAAGGAGGAACACGGTGATTATTTGCAGCGGTCGTCGATACATCATCACATCATCTACTGTTCACTAAAATTAATAATATAGCCCTAAAGGTCAGCCCGGCTACAACGATGGGCCTCACTGTCAGTCGCTGAGCTTTTATCTATCCAGCACCGGATTCAATGCATCTTCTGGAAGGTGCGACAGAGTGGTTGACATAGATTTCGGGAAGTACCCCACCTACGACGAACTGGAGGAGACCCTGGTCAAGCTCACCATGGAGTACCCGGGCCTCACCAAGCTCTTCAGCATAGGCCAGAGCCCCCAGGGCAGGGAGCTGTGGACGGTGGAGGTCACCAACAAGGCGACGGGCCCGGCGGAGGAGAAGCCTGGCCTGTGGATCGACGGCAACACCCACAGCAGTGAGCCGGCGGGCACCAACGTGTGCCTCAAGACCATATGGTACCTGTGCAGCCGGTACGGGCGCGACGAGTTCGTCACGGGGCTCCTGGACGACAGGGTCATCTACGTGCTGCCCCGGGTCAACCCGGACGGCGCCGAGGTGTTCCTCACCAAGCCCTACCACTACACAGCCGGCGGCATACTGAACCCCGAGTTCTGGGACGGGGAGGGCCACTACGAGGAGGACGTGGACGGTGACGGCCGGAGCGCCTTCATGAGGTGGGAGGACCCCAACGGGGACTGGAAGAAGAGCCGCAAGGACCCGCGGCTCATGATTAAACGGGAGCCTGAGGACAAGCCCGAGGACGGCCCCTTCTACAAGGTTATGCGTGAGGGCCTCTTCCTCAAGTACAAGCCGGGGAAGGAGGTCACCATGGCCCCCAGAATGTACCTGGGCGGAACCAACCGCAACTACCCGGCCTACTGGGCCCCCGGGGGGCTGCCCCTGGGCGGCGCAGGCCCCTTCCCCCTGTGGGAAAGGGAGCCCCGGGCGATAGCCGACTTCTGGGCCGACCACCCCAACCTGTCCGGGTGCCACACCTTCCACACCAGCGGCGGCCTGATACTGCGTGAGAGTAACGCCCACCCGGACGCATGGTTCCAGGAGCAGGGCCTGGAGGCCGACCTAGCGGCCTACAAGGAGATAGCCAGGATCGGTGAGGAGCTGACAGGGTACCCGGCCATCAGCATCTACGACGAGTTCACCTTCGAGGACGACCGCCCCTTCAGGCGTGGCTGCGCCACCAGCTTCTTCTACGAGCACCTGGGCGCCTTCGTTTTCAGCATCGAGCTGTGGGACTGGCCCTGGATGCTGGGCCTGGGCCACTTCAGGGAGCGGGGCGGCGTGGAGTTCGACTGGGCCAGGCTGGGGGAGGGCGACCAGCTCCGGGAGCTCAAGTGGATCGATGAGAACAGCCCCGAGGGGTTCATAGACTGGAGACCCTGCGTGCACCCGCAGCTGGGCCCCGTGGAGATCGGTGGAGTGGAGCGCAAGTACACCAGGAGGAACCCGCCGCCCGGTAAGTGGCTGGAGTACGAGGTGGACAAGGCCATGATGTTCGCGCTGCGCCACGCGGCCCTCCTGCCACTGCTCAGGATAACGGAGGCGCGGGCGGAGAAGGTTGCCCCCGGCGTCTACAAGGTGAGCGCCCAGATAGCCAACACCGGGTTCCTGCCCACGGAGGTCACCAAGATGGCCGTGAAGACCAAGACGGCGAAGCCGGTGATCGCCGAGATAAAGCTGCCCGAGGGCGCGGAGCTGGTCACGGGCCACGAGAAGGTGGAGCTGGGCCACCTGGACGGCAGGTCAGCCAAGCTGCTCCTGCCCAGGGTCGTGGGGGAGGAGGTGGTGGACAGGACCAGGCGCCAAGTGGAGTGGGTGGTGAAGACGAGGGGTGAGCCCCTGGAGGCCACCGTGGTGGCCAGGTGCCCCAGGGCAGGGACCCACAGGGCCAAGGTAACACTTCAATAGCCCAGGGGCGTATTCTCCACCATGAGCCGCGGCGTGTACACTCCACGGGACCTG
>DATKWY010000114.1:0-2480 GCA_035529295.1 Candidatus Desulfaltia sp.
CTTTTCCGCGGGCTTCGGAGCGGGTGTCGGTTTCTTTGCCATTTGTTTCACCTGTTTTATTTAAGCTTCGGTGGGAAGTAATGATTTATCTTGTGTTAATAGGTTAAATTTTAGTCATCATCTAAGGCTTTTTTGATTTTATTCTGTTAATTGCTTATATAGTATCTCAAACGTGGATGATATACTAGTTGATATACCGATCAATCAATAACTTGCCTAATCTTGCCTAGTTTTGCCTGTATTGTGTTAAGCGGTTGTATGGGGGGGTGAGCACCAGATAGAGGAAACATGGCGACGCTCACTCAGATGTGAGAAGGTTCCACAGGGTCCTCCTCAGCCTCCTGATAGACTCACTAACACTGCGAAACGATGCCTTCTCCACTTTGAGGGCCGTCAACCCGTTGGGCTCGACAGCCAGCACCAGAAAGAGCAGCACCATGGGGATCAGGGCCTCATAGGACATAACCCACACCCCGAAGGCCCTCACGAGATACGTCACCAGAAGCCTCTGGCTCGTGGCCACCAGGAAGCCGCCCAATATGGCTCCTGAAATGCTGGTGATTCCCCCCAGGACGCTGCCCGCCATTACCTGAACCAGAAGCTCGTCGCTGTAGTTGACGCTTGTAGCCCTCCACATGGGCAGAATTGCACCGGCCAACGCTGACAGCGCCCCGGAGATGAACCACGAGGAGACGTGGATGAGGTCCACATTGATTCCTAGGCTGGACGCCAGCCACTCGTCCTCAGCGGTGGCCCTCATGGCGATGCCGTACTTGGACCGGTACAGGAAGACGTTCAGGGCACCCACAAGAAGTATAACCGTCACGGGGGCGGTAAACCCTATGCCGGGCACCCCCTCAACCCTGAAGTCAAAGTTCGTGAGCAGGAACCCCCTCGACTGGATGCGCGTGACGATGAGGAGCCAGTAACTGAACATGGCCAGGGCCGAGCCTATGATCTGGCTGATGATGTAGAAAGTGAAGGTTAGGGTGATCTCCCTCGACCCGTGCATCTTTATGGGCTTCACCACGCCCAGGTACAGTAGCACGCCTACGATGCCGCCCCCCAGGGCTGCCGCGGGCCACGTGGCGTAGGGGTTGAACCCTTGGAACCTGACCAGGTAGAAGGTTATCATTGTGCCTATGCTGGCGTAGCTGGCGTGGGCGAAGTTGGGGAACTTTTCCATCATGTAAGTGAAGTTGAAGCCTATGCACAGTATCACGAGGAGGCTGGCGTTGATCACGCCACTGGTGATCAGGGGCGCACTCATCAAACGATTCCCGGTGCGGCGACATAAAAGATCATGGCAGAAAGCCCCTCTAGGAATACCTTGGGCCCCGATTTATGCTGGTGGAACAGGACTTACGCCTGATACAGATCGTGAGTAGGTAAAGCCGCATACAGCACAATTTAAATGGATAACACTTACCATGGTTACTGCAGGGGCTAGTACGTTGAGGAAAATATCCTTCATCATAGTAGGCATATTGCTTTTGGCGCAGCTTCCCCCGGTTTGGGGAGCAGACCTACCATGGATCGAGGAGTACCGGCTGGAGCACTACTCCACAAACCAGCGGATACTCGAGTGGAAATCTGAGAACGGTCAGCTGACCCAGAACGCTCCCGTGCTGGCCGGAAACGAGTACAGGCTGAGTTTAAGGATCAACGTGAGGCAGACCGTAGACAACGCCGTGCTGGAGCTCAGGCTATCGGATTCCATCCTGAAAAAGTCCATGACGGTGTTCTGGGAGATAGAGTCAGTTGAGCTGCCTCTGACGAGTGAGTACAACCCCACGGAGAGAATCATCAGGTTCAACCACACCCAGGGAGTATACAGGCTCTCCATAGTGGGGGAGATAGATCGGACCCTGACCTCGACGGAGGCGGGCGTGGTGTTCCACAAGCCTGTGGACCTCACATTCATCACCCTCATAGGCCCGGCTCAGACCCTATACGACGAGATAACCATCAACGTCATCGACAACAAGATCGACGACTACAGGCGGCTCAGGAGCCAGAAGGAGGCCGAGCTCGTCCAGTACGGCCAGACCAGCGTGGACCCGGCCTACGTCCAGCTCTACGAGAAGTTCCTGAACATAGCCATAAGTGAGGCGGAGCTAGGGCTCGTGGACAACGCCATAAACCTCATGAACAACCTGCAGGTGGAGGCGCCCCCCGTGGAGACTGGGCCAAGCTGGCAGGAGCAGTACTTCCTCCCAGCAGTGGGCGCGCTGGCCGTACTATTCATCCTCTCCGCGGCCCTCTTCATGAGGTCGCGGAGCAGACTGGGCTTCGTAACTATGTTAGTGGAGGACCAGATCCGGGAGATGGAGGCTCTTCAGAGCAGGGCGTCCCGGGTGGACCGCGGCCTGGCCCAGAGGCTGCAGGAGATTAATGACAGACTTAAAGAAGCGGAGAGAGCGTAATGTCGGAACTCGGATACAGCAGCGTGATACACCTCGTAGGCTTAGGCGGCGCAG
>DATKWY010000115.1:0-4178 GCA_035529295.1 Candidatus Desulfaltia sp.
GAAAAAGGACGATCTCATCGTTGATGATATCAAGCGAATACTCAACGATCCTGAGAGGGGTGTATTATCTAATTTTAGAGGTGAAAAAAAGACAAATTCGTTTTTAACTGTGTGGTCCTGGATAGCCTCGACTGGAGAAAGAAGTTTCAGTTTATCAAAGGGTACCCCGATTGATGGCATTTACGAAGATTTTTGTTTCTAACAAGTTTTCAGCGCCTATGGGGCCTCGCAGAGGTGAGCATCAAACCCCTTCTGACTAGCCAAAGGCGTGCTGAAAACTACCATCACCCACCGCTAACGCCTCATCGGATGCATGACTCCGTCTTCCCCTCATATCGTCTAGGGTGTAATCATGTTTAATCACATAGGAGCCTTCTAGTCATTTTCGATAGCGCTTATATCGGATGGAGCGCTAGGGTTTGCCGCTGTTATCACCCTGCGCCTATCACTATGAGTAATAATGCTGCTACGTTTTTAGCTAGGGCTTTCATTTCAGCTGAGCCGAGGATATATACCGGGCCCCAACTATTTTAATACTATAAAACTTGTCACGGCTCTACTCCTGGACGAGGTGCAGCTCCGTGCCGTCAGGGTCCTTGAAGAACACCGTCAGGCGGCCGGGCCTCCCCGCTATGGGGATGGGCGGCGAGTCGAACCTTATCCTGTCCTTAAGCCTCTCGTAGGCTGCCTCCACGTCGTCTACCCTGAACCCCAGGTGCCTGAAACCTATGTCCGTGATCCTCCGCAGCGGCCTGCTGGTCTCCAGGCCCTCCCGCAGGTGCATCAGCTCTATCTTGGCTTCGCCCAGCCTCATGACGGCGACCCTGTCGTCGGGCCTCTGTATGGTCTCGACGTGTTTGAAGCCCAGGAGCCCGTAGAACCCTATGCTGCGCTCCAGGTTCTGGACGACGATTAGGACATGGTCGAAGTTGACGTCAGCTGCCATCTATATCTCGCCTCATATCTCCCGTGGTTACCCACATAAAACACTGTCTTCCATAACGGGCTCCCGCTCCACGGCGTTAAGGCTTATCCGCGTACGCGTCTCAGCATCATGCGGACGGTTGGCGACATCAATGAAGATCACTAAACCCCCTAAACTGGGTGAGGGCTCCACACTGGGCATAGTGTCCCCCTCCTCGACCATCGGCGGCCTCAGAGAGGATTATGAGCGGGGCCTCAGGTGCCTGAGGGAGCTGGGCTTCAGGGTCAAGGAGGGCGAGACGACGAGGGCAACGGGAGGGGAGATGCCGGGGAGCGACGAGGAGAGGGCCGCGGACATCAACAGCATGTTCGCCGACGACGAGGTGGACGGCATCATCTGCGCCATAGGGGGCAGGTACGCCCTCAGAACCCTCAGGCACCTTGACTGGGGCATCATAGCGGACAACCCCAAGGTCTTCACGGGGATGAGCGACATCACCACCTTCCACCTGGCCATGCTAGCCAAGGCCGGGCTACCCTGCCTCCACCAGAGCGACGTGGTCTTCGGGTTCGGCCAGAGCCCGGGCAGCCCGGAGTGGAGCTACGAGACGGGCCTGTTCACCAGGATAACGACGAGGACTGAGCCTCTAGGCGTCTGCCCCAGGTTCAGCGAGTGGGAGTGCTGGCGAGGCGGCGAGGCCGAGGGTGCGCTGCTGGGAGGCCACTTGCCTACCATCCAGTACCTGATAGGGACCCCCTACTACCCGAGGCTCAACGTGAAGACGGTGCTCTTCATAGAGTCCATGAGCGGCTATGTTAACCGCCTCGAGAAGATGCTGGTGCAGATGAGGGAGGCCGGGCTCCTGGACAGGGTGACCGCGATCCTCGTCGGCAAGGTGAGGGGAGAAGAGAACGGCGTCATAGTGGACAAGACCGACGCGGTCAAGGAGAGCGTCCTCATGGTCGCGGAGGAGTTGGACGCGCCCGTGGTGGCCCACATGGATTTCGGCCATTATACACCCAACCTTCCGCTGCCTGTAGGCTGCAGAGTCAGGGTGGACGCGGATGAACTCACCGTGAGCCTAACCGAGTCGTACGTGAAATGACTATCAACTTGGGGTGTCACGACGGAAGTCCGAAAAGCGGCTTATGGCGACATACCAGCCCTAGCTGAGGTGCTCTCCCAGGCCTTCGACGAGGACCCCGTCATCTCCTGGGTCATCAGGGATGACGACAAGCGCCCGAACGCCCTGCGCCGCCTCTTCACGTACATCCTCAGGGAGAGCATCCCCCACGGCGAGGTGACCGCATCGGAGGAGCTGGACGCATGCGCCGTGTGGCTGCCCCCCGGCGTCTGGACCGAGCCCCCGGGGCCGCTGGAGTCGCTGCGGATGCTTCCGGAGACGCTGAGGTGGACGGGCCTGGGCAGGCTCCAAAGGTACAGGGACATGGCCGCCGCCGAGTTCGCCAAGAGGCCCAGAGAGCCCCACTTCTACCTCGCCATCCTGGGCGTCAAGCCCAGTCGCCGGGGACAGGGGCTGGGCTCCGCCCTCCTCAGCCACACCCTGAGCCGGCTGGACGAGGCAGGCGTACCAGCATACCTGGAGAACTCCAACGAGGCCAACACGCCTCTCTACGAGCGCCACGGCTTCAAGGTGGTGGACACGATCAGGCTGATGGGCGGCGGCCCCACCATGTGGTGCATGTGGCGTGAGCCGGCGAGCGGTGCCCAGGGTAATTAATAAGTCCTCAATCTCCACCATAGACATGTGATCTAGTTGGTTAAGGTACTCGAAAACCTGTACAGCATCGACCACTCAGAGGCAGGGGACCACAGCCTGGAGACCTGGGTCCTCAATTGCAAGGAGGGCGTGGTGCTCGTAGACGGCGGCATGAGGGAGACCGCCGTGGAGAACATAGGCGAGGAGCTCAAGTCCATGGGCAAGGGGTGGAGGGACGTGAAGCTCATCCTTGTCACCCACAAGCACGGGGACCACGTCAAGAACCTGCCCCGCCTGGTGGAGCTCACCGGCGCACCCGTGAAGGCCGAGGAGCACGAGGCGCCCCTCATCGAGGCGGCAGTGGGCGTCAAGGTGGGCAAGCTGAAGCATAAACAGGTCCTGGACTTCTGCGGCGGCGTCGAGGTGATCCACGTGCCGGGCCACTCCGAGGGCAACGCCTGCTACTACCTCCGAAAGTATAAGGCGCTGATAGCGGGGGACACCATATTCGGGGACCCCCAGGGCAGCTTGAACCCTCCCCCGGAGCGGTACTGCCTGGACGTGGGGCAGGCCACCAGGGAGATCAGGCGGCTCCTAGACTACGAGTTCGACCACATGCTCATCACCCACGGCAAGGACATCGTGGGCGGCGCCAAGGAGAAGGTGGAGAGGCTCGTGGAGGAGCACCGCTGAGCGAAGACCATAATTATGGGCCGCCCGTATTCAAGGCTTCATGGGTCTAAGAGGCCTGAAGTGGGAGTACAGCTACACGGTGCTCCTCATCACCTGGATGGGCTGGATCAGCATCTACCTGGCCAGGAGCGTGCTGCCCCCCGTGCTGCCCATCCTGGCTGAGGAGCTGGGCTTCACCTACACCCAGTCGGGGCTCCTGGAGACCGCGTACCTCATAGGCTACATAGTCATCAAGATGCCCGCCGGAGCCCTGAGCAACAGGTTCGGCGCCCGGAAGGTTCTGGCCGCCAGCATGGTGGGGTACGGAACCGCCACGTTCCTCGTCTCAGGGGCACAGGGATTCACGGACATCTTCGTCCTCCGGCTCCTCGTCGGCCTCTTCCAGGGGGTCCACCTGCCCGTGGCCAACGCGCTTCTCTCAGACAGGTTCGGGCACAGGCAGAGCAGGGCCATAGGTTTCAACGAGTCGGGGGCCAACATAGGCAACACCCTGGCTTTCCCCATCACCGTCACCATAGCCTCCAGCCTGGGGTGGAGGTACGCCTTCATGTTCCTCAGCCTCCCCGCGTTCCTCCTCTCCGTGGCCACCTTCACCCTGATGAAGGAGGAGAAGCCGGCCCCCCCTGAGGCTGACGCCAAGCCCAACGGTAGGCTGAGGGACTACGCCTGGGTGCTGGCGCCCTTCGCCCTGAGCCACGGCGTCTACAACCTGGTGCTGCTGGGCCTCACACTGTACAGCTTCAGCCCCATAATATACTCCTCGACCACCCAGTCCCTGCCCAGCGAGTACAAGTCGCTGGGCCTGGGGGCCGTCACCATGTTCGGCAACATCGTGGGCGC
>DATKWY010000116.1:0-7057 GCA_035529295.1 Candidatus Desulfaltia sp.
ATAGTATGTACGCCACACAAAATTATGGGACACTTGTAACAAACCCCGAAACCAAAGAAACCACTCCCAAAAAATTGCTTAAACCTAGTCAAATGGAACAAAACCTACTAACCTTCCTTAATGACGCCGAACCGCCTGTAAAGCTCCATGAACCGGGCCATCACCAGGGCTCTGAGCCGCTCCTCAAGCCGGTGCCTCTCGTTCCTGATCCGCCTCTCCTCCTGAACCAGCCTCTTGATCATCTCACGCAGCTCCTGCTCCTCGTCAGTCGAGTAGACGACGTCCACACCAAAACCCCGGACGCAGAAACCCCTTAAGAATACTGTCACCGCATGCTAAAAGATGGGCTTTTAAGAGCACCCACCCGAGTCTATACTATGCTCAAACAAGTCATCGAGGTAATGGAGCTTCTGGACAGCGCCAAGGTGACAGGCCGAGAAGTGGCTGACCTCCTAAGGAACAGAGGCATCAAGGAGGTAACCGTTAAAACCATCAAGGGCGAGAAAGGCAGCACAGACTTCATCAAGATCAAGGTCCCCGGCACCAGCGGAAAGACATCCAGAGGAGAAGCCCCCACCCTCGGAGTAATAGGCAGACTAGGCGGAATAGGCGCACGGCCCGAGCAGATAGGCTTGGTGTCCGACGCCGACGGGGCAGTCACCGCCCTCTCCGTGGCGCTGAAGCTGGCCGACATGCAGGCCAAGGGCGACAGGCTGCCAGGCGACGTCATAGTAGCCACCCACATATGCCCAGACGCCCCCACCCAGCCCCACAAGCCCGTCCCCTTCATGGGCAGCCCCGTGGACATCGCCACCATGAACCGCCACGAGATAGACCCAGAGATGGACGCGGTGCTCAGCATAGACACCACCAAGGGCAACAGGGTCGCCAACTGGATGGGCTTCGCCATAACCCCCACAGCAAAGGAGGGCTGGCTCCTCCGCATAAGCGACAGCCTCCTGGACATAATGGAGACCGTCACAGGCCGAGCCCCCAGGGTGTGCCCCATAACCACCCAGGACATTACCCCCTACGGCAACGGCCTCCACCACATCAACAGCCTCATGCAGCCCACCACAGCCACCGACAAACCCGTCGTCGGCGTAGCCATCACCACAGAGGTCCCCGTCCCCGGCTGCGGCACCGGGGCCAGCCACCCCACAGACATAGAGCAGGCGGCCCGCTACTGCCTGGAGGTAGCGAAGATGTATGGAAAAGGCGTTTGCAGCTTCTACGACGAGGAAGAGTGGAGGAACATCGCGGAGAGGTACGGCGCCCTGAGGCACCTCCAGACCCTCGGAAACCAGTGAGCCCCATCGTCAAGAGTTTATATTCCCCAAAACCCCAACATATCACGGTAGAGATGTACAAGAAGATACTCGTAGCCTTCGACGGCTCAGAGCCCAGCAGGAACGCCCTAGACCACGCCGTCACCATAGCCAACAGGTGGAAGTCCGAGCTAACGGTACTCTCAGTCGTGCCCAGGGTCATGATGCCCGTGTTCCCCGACGAGGGCTTCGGCGCCGCACCTATCACAGCCGCCCAGGACATGAGCGACTACCAGGAAAAGATGAGAAACATATACAACAAGAGCCTCAAGGAGGCCGAAGACGACATCAAGGAAGCCTTCCCCGACCTCAAGATCAATTTGAAGCTCCTGGAGGGGAAGCCGTCCAGCATCATAGTGGAGGAGGCCGAGAAGGAGGCCGCGGACCTCATAGTGATAGGAAGCCGCGGCCTCGGGGGTATAACGGGCTGGATACTGGGCAGCACGAGCCGCCGGGTAGTGGAGTCCTGCACCAAGCCCATACTGGTGGTGAAGAGCCCCCAGTAGAAGGGCAACCCTTTTTCAAACAAGGGACCATGTCTAGGGGATACTATGGAGCCCCTTGAAGCCCTCCGCGAGGCCGGCATAGTAGCGGCCAAGGTGAGGGACACAGTCATTCGGGAGGTGAAGCCCGGCGTCAAGGTCATAGACATCTGCGACAGAGCCTACGACCTCATCCACAGCCTGGGGGCCAGACCCGCTTTTCCTACCAACGTGGACATCGACCACGTGGCCGCCCACTACTGCTCCCCCCTAGGTGATACAACGACCATCCCTGAGAGGTCCCTGGTCAAACTGGACATAGGAGTCCACGTGGACGGGTACATCGCGGACACGGCCATCACTGCCTGCTTCGACCCGAGCCTAACGTACCTGGTGGAAGCAGCCCAGGCCGGCCTGGACGCCGCCATAAACACCATCAGGCCAGGGATAAGGGCCAGCGACGTGGGGGCGGCCATAGAGCATGCCATCAGGAGCCGCGGAGCCAGACCCATAAGGAACCTCACAGGACACAAGCTGGCCCGGTACGTGGTCCACGCCGGGGAGAGCATACCCAACGTCCCGGGCCACGACCACCACGTGCTGACCGAGGGCGATGTATACGCCGTGGAGCCCTTCGCTGTGCCCCCCACAGCCGAGGGCTTGGTCATGGATGGGCCCCCCAGCAACATCTACAGGTTCCTGAAGAAGAGAAGCCTGGACGGTGAGGCGAAGAAGATGCTGAAGTATGTTCAGGAGGAGCACAGGACCCTGCCCTTCGCCTCCAGATGGGTCATGAGAAGGTTCACGGGGCCAGGCGCAGACGAAGCCTTCAGGCAGCTGCTGAACGCCAAGTGCATAATGAGTTATCCTCAGCTACTGGAGAGAAGCAGGGCCAAGGTGGCCCAGGCCGAGCACACCGTGATCCTGACAGCGGACGGCTGCGAGGTCACCACGGGGTAGCTACTTCTTCTTCTCATCTTTCCTGGTGTGGATGGCGGTTATCACCATCTGTCCGTCGCAGCGGCTACAGGGCTCGTCCCGCTTGAAGATGTAGTCTCCCCGCTGGAAGCTCCTAACCCGCTTCAGGTTGCACTGGGGGCACTCCAGGGTTGTGATGACGTCGTACTTCTTAGTCTCCAGGGTGTCCTTGGCCGGGGGCTTGGCCCGAAAGAAGCTGTACCCGATGGCGATGAAGCCGCTTGCCCCTATGATCAGGTACATGAAGGCGGTCTCGATCTCCCCGTCACCGTAGGCCCTGAAACCCATGTATAGGCTCACCAACGCCAGGGCGCCCACGAGGATCATGGCCGCCAGGGTCAGCAAGTTCTGGGATGCGCTGCCCGCCGTTGGGGTGGTGTCGCTCATCCGCTTCATTGCGCCACCCCCACAGTGTTGCCTATGCCGGCCACCACTATTGTGTCCCCCTCCTTGCTGTAGTCCAGGATGAGGCCCTTCACGCTGGCCACCGCCTTGTCCGTGGCCTCGAAGAGGGGCAGCACCAGGGGCGCCACCACGTGCTCTATGCCCTGCTTGATGGCTACTGCGTACATGGGCACATCGTGCTCCGTGGCAATGAGCTCAATCTTGTACTTCTCCACGCCGGGGCCCCCGATGGCTGCGCCCACGCCCTCAGCGATCTCGCCCACCTGCTCACCCTCCAGCATGCCCGCGGCGTCCACGGTGATGAGCATGGTGACCTTGCCCTTGTTCTCGTTCATGATGTTGGTGATGGCGTCCCCGGGCTTGCCTACGCTTCCCCCGGGGCCATAAGCCTTGGTCACGATGACGCGCCGGCCCTCGTACTCGATCTCCGCGGCCACCATCTCCTTAGCCACCTCACGTGTGGAGGCGCCGTTGATGAGCTTGGCAGCCACTATGGGGCCCACGCTGTCCCCAATGGGTATCCCGTCCTGGAATGCCTGCAGCGCGGCGCTGTAAGCATCGATCTGTTGGATTATCATGGGCAGGATCATGTGGATCTGCATGATGATGTAGATGTTCATGGTCTTCTTGCCCAGCAGGTAGTAGTGCCGGATGACCTTGTAGAAGATGTTCAGGGCGAGGGACGCCTCCAGGAGGTTCTCCATGTTGTTTTTCTCCGCCTCGGTGGCGTTGGGCGCCATCAAGTCCACCTCCTTCTCGAATGTAGACTCCCTCACGTTCAGTACCTTGCCCAGCTTCTGAACCACGCCGGCGGGGTCCATGCCCACAGGCTCGATCATGAAGTGCTCCAGGAACCTCTCCACCATGGGTGTGGGGTCCCGTTCAGGTTTACCTATCTCCTTGATGGTCTTGATGGAGGCCTCCTTACCTTCGTCGCGGAGGCCCTTGATCTTGCGGAGGGTCACTTCGATCTGGCGGAGCATGGTCATTGCTTGGATGCGCTGAGCGTAGAACAGGTAGATGATGAACGCGAAGCTGAACAACGTCTGAAGTATCATCTGTACCTCGTTTTCTGCTTGCCCTAGTTGCCCCAGTAGTTGGAACATTGAATCACTGCAGTTGAAAACAGGCTAAGCGTTATAAATGTTAGCGTAAAACGGGCTGGAATCTATGTGAAACGGTAAAATGGTGACGCAAAATCTCTGCCCCTAGCACATTTTTTAAGGGGGTTTTCCGTGAGTGTAAGGGATGTTCAGCTACGCCGTAAAGAGGATCACACGGGGGAGGGGGCTGTTCCTGTCACTGTTCCTGAGCGTAGCCTTGGCCGCCACCCTCTTCTCAGGTATCCTGCAGGGCGCCGACGCCATAGGCGTAGCCATACTGGATGAGACCCTGAAGACAGCGTATGTGGATATTATCTCGAGCGCCCCCGACAAGAACGTCACCAAGACACGTTACTGGGAGATAGACGCGCTTTTCAGTGGCGTGGAGGGGGTGGAGCGTGCTGACCACTTCATAAGGTGGAGCGTCAGCCTCAGCTCGGAGGCCATCAACGGCACCATCAACTCCGTCGTATTGGCCCTGCCGGACGACTCGTCACTGTACGAAGGGATCACAGGCGTCCAGGTGTTAGAGGACGGTGTCGTCTACGTTGACGCGAGCTCCACCAACGCCACCGAGCTGCTGGAAAGTGAGCCCCTGACCCTCGTGGTGGAGACCTACACGCCCTACAATCCCCCCGGCTTCCAGAACCTTAGGTTCAACTACACGGTGGCGGGGGGTGTGGGCCTCAAGGAGAAGACCTTCCAGATTGGCACCGGGAGGTACAACATATTCCTCCGGGACCTCATACAGGGCAGGGAGGAGCTCACCAGGCGCCCCACATATAACATGATCCTGGTGAGCGAGGACACCCTCATCGAGCTGCTCAGGGGCATCTTCGCTGAGCAGAGGAGGCCGACCCAGGACCAGACCACCGAGGCTCTCATAATACTGGAGAGGGGCAGCGTGTTGAACCCCTGGGACATCCAGGAGTCCAAAAGGAGGGTGGACGCCATCTTCGAGGAGATTAACGCTGAGGGGGCAGGGTTCTATTACCTGCCTAGAAGCTACCTGGGGGAGCTCCTAGACACCATCTCGTCTCTCAGTAACCAGATGAAGACCAGCACCATGCTGGTGGCGCTGCCCGTATTCTTCTGCGCGTGGTACCTTGGGACCACCGTCAGCGACGTGGTGTTCAGCCTGAGGAAGCGGGAGATGGGGCTCCTCTTCACCCGTGGCATGACCCACAGGCAGGTGCTATACATCCTTGTCTTCGAGGGCCTCCTGGTGAGCTTGTCCGCGGCAGTGGTAGGAGTGCTGGCTGGCGCCCTCCTGCTGGTCCTCGTCATCCCCAACATGTCTGTGCTGGGGCTGCTTAGAACGATAAACCCCTTGACGGCGGGGGTCACTCTGCTGTTCAGCGCGGCGCTGGCCCTGTTCGCCCTTTACAGGCCAGCCCAGAGGGCCACAGAGGTTAACATAGTTGACGCCTTGAGAGAGCACCAGAGCGAGGAGGAGTGCCTGAGGGACTGGCAGACTCCTCTCCTGGCCTTCCTGCTCGGAGGCTACAAGGTAGCCATGCTTGTGGCAGGTCTCACTGTTGAGCAGTTCAGGCCCACCACCAGTAACCTCGTGGTCACCCTCCTTTACAGCACCTGGTGGGGCACGGATTACCTGCTGGGTTTCATCTCGCCTATCCTGCTCTTCTGGGGGTTCATCAAGCTATTCCTGCTGTACGTGCCCGGGTTCCAGGTGTTCCTGGGTAGGCTGGCCTCGTTTGTGGTGGGCGACGCCGCCAGGTTCTCGGCCCTCAGCAGCGGCAGGAACCTGAAAAGGGTCGCTGCGTCCACTTTCATGATAGCCCTCATCATGGGGTACAGCGTTACCATCATCGGTAACGTGGCCAGCACCACCGACTTCATGGAGCAGGCCGTCAGGTACACGGTGGGGGCGGACGCCTCCGTCTGGCTCTTCGAGGGGGATACCATCGACGAGCTCATGGGTAGCATAGCGGAGATGGACGGGGTGCTGGCCGTGGCCAAGGAGACCCACTTCTCCCCGGACAGCAGCCTGGGCAAGATACCCGTCAGGGCTGTGAACCCCATGGAGTGGAAGGAGGCGGCCTACGTGGATATTGGCCTGGTGGAGAGCGGTAGCGTCTACGCCATGGGTCGGGGAGAAAGCTTCGGCATCATGGAGAGGGGGGCCGCCGAGAGGCTGGGCCTCAGGGTCAACAACACGCTCCTGGTGAAGCTCCAGTCCAAGGTTTACCCCATCAAGATCGTGGGCCTGTACGGTAAGGAGCCGGGGGAGTACTGGTCGGTCCAGAACCCCACGGTCTACGTGAATGAGGGGTTCCTGAAGAACGTGAAGGAGAAGTTAATTGATAAGAGGAGGATCATCGTGGACCTGGCCGACCACGTGGACTCGGCGGCCTTCAAGGCGGCCGTTGTCGGACTAAGCCCGGACGTGGAGAGGGTGGACGTCACGGCCCTGCAGATGAGTCGGGCTCTCAACAACATCTACCTGGCGGGGCCCAGGAGGGTGGAGGAGCTGGGGGCCTACTTCGCGGGGCTGGTGGCGAGCTTGGGAGTGGCCTTGATCGTGTCCACCCTCATCCGGAGCAGAAACAAGGAGCTGACCATCATGGCCATCAGGGGGTACAGCCCCGGTCAGCTGAGCATGAGCCTCGTGTTCGAGAACGTGGGCATGGAGCTTATGGCTATACTACTGGGCACCGCCGTGGGCTTCGTGTCTCTCCGGGGCCAGACGGAGCTCTTCAACCAAGTTCTGGCCACGAGCATTGAGAGGCGGGTGGTTTTC
>DATKWY010000117.1:0-2040 GCA_035529295.1 Candidatus Desulfaltia sp.
GTTCCCAGCCTCACGGTGGTGGAGAACGTCATCCTGGGGAGGGAGCCCACCGTCAACGGGGTGTTGCTGGACGTGGAGAGGATGCTCAGAGACGTGGCTGAGTCATGTAAGAGGTATAAGCTGGACGTCGACGTCGAGGCCCCTGTGTACCAGCTTCCGGTGGGGGTGCAGCAGAGGGTGGAGATACTGAAGGCCCTCTACAGGGGCGCCGACGGCCTCATCCTGGACGAGCCCACTGCGGTGCTTACTCCCATAGAGGCCGAGGAGCTGTTCGGCGCCGTGAGGGCGCTGAAGGCTGAGGGGAAGACGGTGATCTTCATCAGCCACAAGCTCCGGGAGGTGCTCGCCATCTGCGACAGGATAACGGTGCTGAAACGGGGCAGGGTGGTGGACACCGTTGCCGCCGAAGCCGCCACCGAGGAAAGCCTGGCCCAGATGATGGTGGGCAGGAAGATCGTCTACGAGTTCCAGAAGGGGGATACCCCAGGCCAGAAGCCCGTGCTTACGGTTAGTGGGTTAAAGGCCCTCAGCGACAGAGGCATCCCCGCCCTCAAAGGGATCGACTTGGAGGTCTACAGCCACGAGATACTAGGCCTCGCAGGCGTGGAGGGGAACGGCCAAACCGAGCTGGTGGAGGCCTTGACGGGTCTCAGGGAGGCCGTTGAGGGCACAGTTGTCCTAAACGGTGAGGACATCACGAAGGCAACTCCCCTGAAGAGGATAAGGATGGGGGTCGCCCACATCCCCGAGGACAGGTACAAGCGGGGCGTGGTCCCTGACTTCTCCGTCATGGAGAACCTCATCATGGGTGGCCAGAGAGACCGGTTCGCTAAAAACAGCGTTGCCCTCGACTTTCGTGAGGCCTCCAGCTGCTCCGATGAGATGATGATGAGCTACCAGATACAGGCTCCGGGGAAGAACACTCCATTGAAGTTCCTTTCGGGGGGTAACCAGCAGAGGGTGGTGGTGGCCAGGGAGTTCAGCAGGAACCCGAAGCTGGTGGTGGCGGCCCAGCCCACAAGGGGCCTGGACGTGGGGGCCACAGAGTACGTCCGCGGCAAACTGGTGGAGATGCGGGACAACGGAGTCGCCGTTCTGCTCATCTCCGCGGACCTGGACGAGATATGGGCCCTCAGCGACAGGATCGCGGTCATCTACGAGGGCAAGATCGTGGCGGTGAAACCCGTGAACGAGACCACAGAGCAGGAGATCGGGTTGCTGATGGCGGGGGGCAGGAATGGTTGAGAAGCTGACGGGGGCCGCCAAGAAGACGCTGGCGGACGTGAGGCGGGGCTCAGAGGGTGCGCTGTTCCAGGTGGCGGCGATCCTGTTGGCGTTCATCGTGGGCGCCCTGGTCCTCTACGCGTCCGGCTACGACCCGGTCTCAGCCTACGCAGCCATGCTGAGGGGGGCCTTCGGTGACATGTACGGGATAGGCCAGACCCTGACCCAGGCGACACCCATCATATTCACGTCCCTCGCCTTCCTCATATCCAGCAAGGCTGGCCTGTTCAACATTGGGGCTGAGGGCCAGTTCCTGGTGGGGGCCTTCACATCCTCCCTAGTCGGGATATATTTAGCGGGGCTGCCCTGGATATTACACATCCCCCTGGCGCTTCTGGCGGGGGCCGTGGCCGGGGGCGCCTGGGGGCTCATCGCCGCGGTCCTCAAGGCTCGCTTCAACGCCCACGAAGTCATCACCACCATGATGCTGAGCTACGTTGCAGCGTACCTGACCGGGTACATGGTGAACTACCCCTTCAAGGCACCCGGATGGGTCAGCCAGACCGTGAAGATAGCCCCAACGGCTGAGCTCCCCCGGATACTGCCCCCGACCCAGCTGTCAGCCGGCATCATAGTCGCCCTGGCTCTGGTGGCCTTCACCGCGTACCTGCTCCGGAAGACCATCCTAGGCTTCGAGCTGCGCGCCATAGGGCTTAACCCTTCGGCGGCCGAGAGCGCCGGAATAAGCATCAACAGAGGCATCATGATGGCCATGTTTCTCAGCGGAGCCATGGCGGGCCTGGGCGGAGCCTGCGA
>DATKWY010000118.1:0-6382 GCA_035529295.1 Candidatus Desulfaltia sp.
TCAGAGCCGAGAACAGGAAAGAGGCCACAAGAAAACCCGAGAACGCGGAGACGAAGAGCTTCAGAGACGAGCCGAGATCAAAGGTGAACCCAAAGTTCCTCTTAATCTCCCAGATACCGTAGATCATGCCCACCCTGGGCCCGACAATCTCCGAGACCAGCATCCCCACCACCCCGTACCTCTGCACCAGAAGGAAGGTTATGGGCAGGGTCACCAACGTCTGGATGAAGGTGGCGTTAAAGGTGATGCGAGTCAGGTTTTTACTGTTCAGAAGCCGCTGATTACTCAAGGACCCTAACCCAATGAAGAAGAAGAGGCTGAGGTAGAGCCTCATGTACAGAGGGGCCTGGGCGTAGTCCTGGTCGTACAGTATCTGAATTATCTGGGGCGACAGGGCCATGATGGCGGCGACGATGGGGAACACAAGGAGAGACGTGTACTTCACTGATGCCTGGTAGACGAACTTGAGGTCCTCAAGGTTACTCTCCAGCTTCGAGAAGAGGGGCAGAATGACCTGAGATAAGGGGGTGACGACGAGGCCAACCAGCGCGGAGAACCGCGTCGCCACACTGTAGTTGCCTATGAGGTCAGTCGCTACGTAGATGGACAACAGGTAGGAGTTGATTTGGGACCGCGGCCCCGTCACGAGGCTCGCCAGGAACAAGGGGAAGCCGTACGCCAGGAGCATCTTGATACCCTCCACATGGCTAATAGTAGCTTCGCCGTGGTCCTCGTTCTTCCAGAGGATGTAGATGAACACCAGGCCGAGGAAACTTGAGAAGACGAGAGGCGCGGTCTCCCCCAGCACCGCTCCAACCGGGCCATAACCCAGATAAACCAGCACAGGCCCCACCACACTCTTCAGAGCCGACAAGGCAATGATGTTAAAGCTCTTCAGGGTCATCCTCTCGTACCCCAGTATTACGGCCCAGGCCGTCGTGATCACGGACTGTCCGATGACCCCCAGCGAAAGCAGCTTGATAAGTGACTCCAGCTCGGGCTGCCCGAAAACGTTGTTCGCCAGATACCCCGCGAACACGTAAAGCAGGGCAGTGTAGAAGAGGCCGACGGCCAGACTTATGAGAAGGCCAGACTCCACCAGGAGGCGCAGGTTCTCCGTCTTACCCTCGTACTTGTACTGGGCAATGTACTTGATGAGGGCCTGGTCGGTGCCCAGGTTCATCAGTATGTAGGCGAAGCCTATGGGGATCTGGGCGATGTTGACTACCCCGAAGCTAGTTGAACCTAGGACACGGGACACATAGATCATGCCCAGGGCCGAGATGACCGTCGAGATTACCTGGCCTATTACAAGTATGAGGCTCCCCTGAGCTGACTGCTTCATTATTTTCGCTAGTTCTCTGTTCAGGTGTGTCCCGCCCTGCCGCCTTCTACCTGCTTATAGTCACCATTTACGGGTTTCTACGGGTTTGTAACCAATTTTACCCTTGTATGTGGGTAAGACTGTGATGTATGTATTTAATTATGTCTTCGTTGTTCTCATATGTCGAGGATAATCATAGGGGAGTTTCTGATGGTCGGAGACCTGTCAACTGAAGTCGTCCACTGCCCCAACTGCAAAGAGGACGTCCCTAAGACTCTTTACTGCCTGAACTGCGGGTACCCCTTATACAAGATCGAGCAAAAGAAGGCGGACATGGATGAGCCGGAGCCCGAGACCCTCGAGGTGGTGGCCCCCGAGGAGGAGGTCGACATGGGTGTGGAGATCGAGCAGCCTGGCGAGCCCGTCGTCGTGGAGGAGGAGCCTGCGCTGGTGGCCGAGGAAACCGTGTTGGAGGTCACCATTGAAGTAGAGGAGGCCGAGGAAGACGTGGTTGAGGAGCCGGAGGCCATAGAGGAGCCGATCACTGCTGAGCCGGTGCCGGAGACTGAGTACACGTTTGACGAGGAGACTCAGGCGGACATGGTCGAGGAACCGATGGAGCCAGCTGAGGAGACGGTCTTCGAGGAGCCGGCAGAGGAGGAGTTATTCCCTGAGCTGGAGGAGGAGCCCATTCCTGAGCCAGAGGAAGAGTCTATTCCTGAGCTAGAGGAAGAGATTCATCCTGAGCCAGAAGAAGAGTCTATTCCTGAGCTAGAGGAAGAGATACTTCCTGAGCCAGAGGAAGAGCTCATCCTTGAGCCCGAAGATAAGCCGGCACCCGAGCCGGAGGCCCCTATGCCGGAGCCCATCGAGGAACCAGCCCCGGAGCCCGCACCCGAGCCATTAACAATCACTATGGAGCCAGATAAAATGGAAGAGATAAGAGTCGAGTTCGCACCAGACCCCCTCACCAAGGAGGTCATGGACAGCCTAGCCAAGAACATAACCCTGAAGATCAGGCTTGTGAAGCTTCTAAGAGACAGCAGGGTGAAGGAGGAGACCTTCAAGAAGCTCTTCGACAGCTACGTGGAGCAGGGAAGGATATGGGTCAGCCGAAGAGACGAGATCATAAAACGCTTCAAGGCAGACATCGACCGCATGGAGAACTCCCTGGTGACGGCCAGGAAAGACCACGAGCTCCTGGAGATCAGGAAGAGCATCGGAGACGCCGACGAGGAGGAGTACAAAGTCAAGGCCCCCGCATACAAGTGGGACATAGAGCACCTGGAAGAGGAGATCAAGAACAGGAAGGGAGGCATATTCTACGTGGTCAACCTGAAGAAGCTTGTGCCCGAGGAGGAGACAGCCGAGCTGGAGGGGATGGCCGAGACAGAGTACAGTGCGCTCGACGACATTGAGGGAATAACACAGGACACCATCGCCAATATTAAGGATACTCTGGCAGAGGCTCTGAGCAGCCTCCAAGCCTAACTCTATTTAAAAGCTACATTTTTAAAAAAAAAATCAACGAACCAGTTTATCCGACGGCGTTTCCCCATGCTCCATAAAGTACACTACGACACCCACTGATATTACAATCACAGCGGCTATACCCAGAACAAGGTGACCATAACTAACACTCGCAACCAAGGGATAGAGCAGCGATTTAACACCCGGCAGAATCAGAAAAAGGGTGGAGGCGACCAATGCGGCTACTGAGACAAAGGCAACGGACACCAGATTTTGCTGAATGAATATCTTGTTTAGTTGGATGGGGTTGACTCCCCTGGTCTCAAGCTCGCTGTAGGTCTCCCTAGCTCGGGCAGTAAACAGCAGCGAGATGTATCCTACCAGAACTAAGACCCCTGTAAAGAAGACATAACTGGGGCCTCTTGTGGGTTCGATGATCTGTGTCTTTTCGATGAGGTTAAGCCAGTTAAGCTTGGAGTGGCTGAGCAGCTCAGGTGTTATCAGAACCAAATTGATCTCGTATATATCTATCATGTTCTCAGGCTTACCTACAGCGTAGTCGTAAACTACCACCAAGAAGACCAAAGTACTCAACATTATGGAAGCGTACTGAGTGATATTCTGAGTAGACGTGATCTGTATATTGACAGCCCTGAGGGTATCAAAGATCCCCTCACTTATAACCCGGTACAGGGAGGTGGAGAAGAAAGAACTCACAGCAAGGAAGCTGCTCAGAACTGTAATCACGGCCTCAAAGACACGAACATAGGTTCGACTCATGTCATCCACCCCTAACCTGGGATAACAGGACCTCCGTTATACTCTGCTCATACGGGTGCCAGTTGACAGCTGTGATGCCCAGTGCTCTCAGCCGGGCAACCGTGTTGCTCTCCTTGAACTCCATCAGCTGCACGGCCTGACTCTCCCCGTCTCCATTGGAGGCGAGATCAAAGCCTGAGACATTGACCACAAGAATGTTAGGCCTCTGCCTGCGGTTCTTGATGTACTTGGACAGCTCCTTGGCGCCCTCGCTGAGCTGAGCCAAGTTCTCCTCCCTGACGCGAGTAATAACAACGAACAGCGGGTTAGTGCCTAAGACGTGGCCCCTCACGTATACAAGTGCTTCCCTAAGGCGTCTGCGCGAGGATTGGAGCTCAGCTTCCAGTAGCATTCTTTGGATACGGTGTTGCTGTACTTTACCGCCCTCAGGAAACACAGTCTGGTACTGAGATCTTCCACCATCCTTTACCAATCCTTGGCTAACATCCCCGATTTCTCTGTTACCCAGTGAACTTGATTCGCTACTAAAGAGGCTCACCCCCACCATGCATTGGCGGGCAAGATAGAACTCCGTCAAACCTAAGGTGGCCTGGACTGCAAACTCGAAGCTGTTGCTGAGAGTGGTCCCTATGCCCATATGCTTTGAGGTGTCTAAAAAGACGTACACGACCTGCCTACCCTCCTTCTCGTACTCGTTCACAGTGGGCAGGCTAGACCTCTGCTTCCGGGCCGTCGCTTTCCAGTTGATCTGCTTGTAGGAGTCACCGAAGCTATAGTCCCTGAGCTCCTTGAAGTCAGTGTTGGGGACTCCCATCTGGATCCTGGACTCGGCCGGCATAGGTATCTTTGTGAACACCTTTTGCTGACGAATCCTCTTTACCCGGAGGGTTCGGGGTTTGACGATGAGCTCCTGGTTTAACTCAACGGAGCCCAGTCGGGTAGGAACCATGCCTAGAGGGTGACGGGCTTCCCAGAAGAGATGCGTGAACTTGTAAGTACCCCTTCTAGTACACCTCACCTGGTACTTTAAATCGAACTCCACCCTGCCCGGCTTCTTCCAGAAAGCCTGTATGTTATTACCCTTTAATAGTTCAAAGCTGGAAGGCAGCTCTTCCCCAATAGTAATCAACCCTACACCATCCTCGACTGTTATTTTCCGGGTAATGATCAACTCGTCACCCAAGTCAACGCTTAGGGATGGAGACGGGGGCTCAACTGAGAGAATAGTTGGCTGACTGAGGATAAACCCAAGTATAACGAAGAGAAGAGGGACCAGACCAAGCTGGACCATGTAGATGTTACCAGTGACCATACCCGCCAACATGAAGCCGAAGGCGCTGAGAGTCAGCCGCAGCGGCACACCAGTGATCATCGTCATCTACCTACGGGTGATGTCTTTAGGGGTCTCCACCTTCTCCAAAATGTCAGAGACGATCTTGGACGGAGATATCTTGTCCTCCAGGGCGTACTCCAGCTTCATTATCATTCTGTGGGCCAGGGCGTCCACCGCGAAGGCCTTGACGTCGTCTGGGATCACGTAGTCTCGGCCGCAGATAGCCGCGTGGGCCCTGGACACCTTGAAGAGGCTGAGGCCTCCCCTGGGGCTGGCCCCCACCTCGACGTAGGGGTTCCCCCTGGTCGCCCTGACCAGGTTGGATATGTAGTAGTATATCTGCTCGTCCACGTAGATGCCTGTCTCAACCACGTCCTGTAGCTCCCTGAACACCTTGGTGGATGTGACGCCCTCTATGAGGTCGGTGGGGTCATCCTTCCGCCACGAGGCCCTACGCTTCAGGATTTCCACCTCCTGGTCCACGTTCTCTACGTAGCCGGTGGACAGCTTAAGCAGGAACCTGTCCATCTGGGCCTCAGGGAGAGGGTACGTGCCCTCCAGCTCTATGGGGTTCTGGGTTGCCAGCACGAAGAAGGGGCGCTCGAGCCTGTGGGTCTCTCCCTCGATGGTGACCTGCCGCTCCTCCATGCACTCCAGAAGAGCAGACTGGACCTTGGGGGGAGACCTGTTGATCTCGTCAGCAAGCAGGATGTTGGTGAAAATCGGACCCTTCTCAAGGGTAAACTCGCTGGTGTTAGCCCTCCACACCTTAGTACCTGTGATGTCCGCAGGCATCAGGTCGGGTGTGAACTGTATTCGACCCCAGTCACAGCCAGTGGCCTTTGCGAAGATCTTGGCAAGGAGCGTCTTACCTAAGCCGGGGTTATCTTCAAAGAGTACATGGCCGTTGGCCAGGCACGCTGCCAGTATCTTCTGGAGGAGAAAACGGTTACCCACAAAGTAGGTCTGAACAGAGTCCAGTATCTCTTCACAACAAGTTTTCATTTCTTCAAGCTGCAACTATCCATCCTCCTTAGCCTCTTCGCGGGGGCCCTGCTTTTCAGTTCCATGTTTATCGGGTTTTAACTGTATGGAGCCGAGTACTGTGTTAATGATCTCTCTTCTCACCTGTATGCTGTGCCTCTTGGTGTTTTCCACTTGCCAGGAGAACCCCATCTTCGGGAGCGATGTCTCTGAGTAATTGATCAGCGGGGAAAGTGCACGCGTCACATCGTTAGGGCTCAGGCTGGAAGATTTTAAGAGGAGTGCCATGCGGACAACGAGTTCATCTCGTTCACCCTTATTTACGAACCTGTCGAGAAGAGCCTCAAACAGCTCCAACTCAGGCTCGCTGCTTAGGCTAACCTGCTGGACGTGCCGCCTCCAGGTGCCGGTGTAGTCCTCCCTTATCAATTGCTCAGAGGCGTACCTCTTTACACCCCTGTATGCTACGTAGAAACCAATGCAAAGTATGG
>DATKWY010000119.1:0-3707 GCA_035529295.1 Candidatus Desulfaltia sp.
AGCCAGGTTCAGTGTACCCGTCATCCCGTAGAGCAGGGCGGCCCCGAAGAACAGGATCGTGCTGCCGACGCTGCCCATTATCATGTACTTGAAGCCCGCCTCGATGGGCCCAGGGGTGTCCTTCCTGAAGGAGACCAGAGCATAGCTTGATATCCCCATGGTCTCCCAGAAGATGAACATTGTAAACAGGTCGCCTGCGAGAGCCACTCCAATGATTCCCACTACGAGAGCGTGGAGCAGCGTGTAGTACTCAGTCAACCGTGTGTCGTGATCCATGTAGCTGTAACTGTATACGTTGGCGAAGAACCCCAGAAGGGCGGCGCTGAAGGCCACATAGATGCTTAGTGCATCGATCTCCAAGCACGCTGCCAGGGGCGGGTTCCCGCCGATGGTGATTACAAGGATCTTGTCAGGCGAAGCCTGGAGCATGTTGAAGAGCATCCAGACGGAGACGACCCCCCAGATGCTCGCAAGTATGGAAAAACCGTCCCGCAGCTTGGGGGAGCCCATTCTCTCTGCCATTACGCCTACGAGGACGACCAGCAGAGGAGCGAAAAGGTAGTAGAGGGCTGTGGGTATCACCACTTCAACCTCCTAAGCTCCTGGGAGTCGGTTGTCTTGAACTGCTTGTAGGCATTGACTATGAGAGATAGGCCGATGGCCATCACTGCCCCACCGATCACTATAGACATGAAGACCACGGACTGGCCGATGGGATCCACGACGCCTAGGCTGGGATAATTTGACGCGAAATATATGAACGCCAGGTTGCCGGAGTTGAGAATTATCTCTATTCCTAGAAGGATGCGTATCATGTTTCGCTTGGACACACAGTAGAGTCCTATGGCGAACAACGCGAAAGCCGAGCCGAGCCAAACCACTGCATTCATCTTATTTCCGTATCTCCTCTCTCAGCATTGCTAGACAGCAGATGGCTGTCGTGAACAGGATTAGTGTCTGGAACACCAGATCCATTCCCCTGAAGTCCCAGAGGAACCCACTCATCGCGCCTCCGATCTGTGAACCTGGCTGGGTCGGGATCATCTCGCTGTGCACCAGCTTGGAGCTGGGGAACGGCTCGTTGACCAGGATCAGGACGAGGGACCCGAAGATGAGTACGCTGACTACGATGCCAGCGTAGAGACTGATCTTACTCTCACTCATCCTTCGCCACTCCTCACGAACATTATCACGGAGACGAAGAGGACAACCACAGCTCCGCCGTAGATGAGCATCTGGAACAAGGCCACGTACGGCGCGTTGAGGGTCCAGAAGAGGCCCCCCAAGCAGATGGCCATCCCGCCCAGGCTAAGGGCGGCGTACAGTATGTCCTTGAGTCCAGCGGCCATGAAAGCGAAGACTAGGGTTGCGGCAATGAGTATAATTTGAACTACTTCTGACGCCACTTACAATTCCCCTAATCTTGAATTGCTAACCTATCATCTTTATCACTATAAAAATTTCGCTGCTGATATGCCTAAAAACGGGGATTCCAGTAATAAATGAAAGACAACTAAAAGGGTCAAAAATAATAAAAGATAATATGAAACGGACCCCCGAATATCCACCTGTACCAAATTAGGGGAATAATCTTATCTGTCGTAAATCTTTATATGCACCAACAAAACGCTATGTTGAGGGACCAAAGTTTGCTAGCAGGTCTTAGTGGATTTACTTTAATTATGGGACTTTCCTTGGTAGTCGCGCTGATCATCATCGCTCTTGGTAACGACTACGCCCCCAAGAGCCCCGACACCGAAGGAAAACTGGCCCCATATGCTTGTGGAGAACCTGTGCAACCGACAAAGGTTAGGGTTAACACTGAGAATTTCTTCATCTACGCGGTTTATTTCATGATATTCGACGTGCTGGGCTTCGTGCTCGTCACCTCCTTCGCCAACCCGGTGAACATTCTCCTGCCCCTATTCTACGCTGGTGCCAGCCTCATCTCCATAGTGATACTCAACGCCAAGTGGAGGCTGTAAAGTGAGCATACTTGCATGGGCGAGAACACGTTCACCTTGGCTTATCCACTTCAACGCTGGGGCGTGCAACGCCTGCGACATCGAGGTGTTGGCCGCCTTGATGCCCAGGTTCGACGTGGAGAGGTTCGGAGGCGTGCTTAAGGGCACACCTCGGCACGCGGATGTGATGGTGGTGTCCGGCTCAGTCCCCAGGAAAGTTAGGGACAGGCTCAAAAGGATCTATGAGCAGATGCCCGTGCCCAAGTTCGTGGTAGCCGTAGGGTCATGCGCCATCAGCGGCGGCGTCTTCCAGGACTGCTACAACGTCATGGAGGGCGTGGACAAGGTCATACCGGTGAACGCCTTCATTCCCGGATGCCCGCCGAAGCCGGAGGCCATCCTGGACGGCGTCGTGAAGCTCCTGATGAGCGCGGGGTACTGAGGTGAGAAGTGAATGAGCATTAAGGAACAAACTAAAGTCGTGCAGGACCTGGTGAAGAAGTTCGGCGAGGAAAACGTCACCGATACCAAGGTTCCGCGGCTGTACAGGGCCTTCGCCACCATCAAACGGGAGGTATTCAGGGACGTGGTCAAGTACCTTAAGGAGAAGCACGGCTTCGTCCACATCGTCACAATATCGGGAGTAGACTTGAAGGACCGGTACGAGGTGGTGTACCACCTGCGTAGCGAGGGCTTCAACATGAACCTTAAGGTGCCGGTGCCCAAGGACGACCCTAAGGTCCCCAGCATAACGGACATACTTAACGGGGCCGTCCTATACGAGAGGGAGGTCAACGACCTGCTAGGAGTGTTCCCTGAGGGGCATCCAGACCCAAAGAGGTTGATACTGGATTATGATTGGCCCGAGGGAGTTCACCCCCTGCGCAAGGAGTGGGACATCCAGACACTCCGTGAGAAGGTGGACGGAAAAAAGTGGGGGAAAGACGTTGAGTGACAGACAGTTCGTTATACCCATAGGGCCCCAGCACCCGGCTCTCAAGGAGCCTGAGAGCTTCTACTTCACTGTGGACGGCGAGACCGTGGTGGACGTGGAGCCCCGCATCGGGTACAATCACAGGGGCATCGAGAAGGCCATGGAGGCCCGCAACTACATCCAAAATCTCTACATAACTGAGCGCGTCTGCGGCATCTGCAGCAACGCTCACCAGACCGCCTACACAGGGGCCGTGGAGGAGGTAGCCGGAATCGAGATACCTGAGCGCGCCAAGTATATCCGCGTTTTCTTCCATGAGCTTGAGCGCATCCACAGCCACCTCCTGTGGGTGGGGGTAGCCGCCCACGAAATAGGCTTCGACACCATGTTCTACTACGTGTGGAGGGACCGCGAGCTAGTCATGGATCTCCTGGAGGAGATCAGCGGCAACAGGGTAAACTACGCCATACCCACGGTCGGCGGCGTCCGACGCGACATCAGCAAGGACAACTTCCCCAGGTGGCACAAGGTCCTAGATGCCTTGGCAGAGAGGACCAACTACTACATCAAGGTCGCATCCACCGAGCAGACGATACTGGATCGTGCGGTGGGCGTCGGGTACCTGAGCAAGGAGGACATGATAAGGCTCAGCGGCTGCGGCCCCAACGCCAGAAGCAGCGGCGTCCCATGCGACACCAGGAAGATATCCCCCTACCTGCTCTACGACGAGATACCCTTCGAGCATATATACGTGGACAACGGGGACGTCCTGGGCCAGGTCCTAGTCAGGGTCTTGGAGACCTTAGAGT
>DATKWY010000120.1:0-2457 GCA_035529295.1 Candidatus Desulfaltia sp.
CCACGTCCAGGCCGGCCTCCGCGAGGAGGGACAGGAGGTAGTCCAAGTCCATCATGGTGCGGGACCTCCTGTAGTTGCCGCAGAGCACGTACACGGCCTCCCCCAGGTCGGGGCCGGACCGGACGGCCTCGAAGACCAGGCGGTGGAGGAGGGCGTCCAGGTCCTCTTCGCCGGGGCCGTAGAAGAGGTAGAAGCCCCCGGGCTCCAGGCCGCCCAGGAGCTCGTCCAGGGACCGGCTGCCCGTGGTGAGCCTCTGCTTCTCCCGGCGCCTCTCCATGACTGTGAGGGCGGTCTGGAAGGCGTCTGCGGGGCTCTGGCCTGGGGCGGGGTGGGGGCTCATGGCGAGTCAAACCAGGCCGGCCCCGTTTTTAAGGTGGCCGCAGGCCCGTGGAGGTGGGGGGGCGGTGAAAATGGAGCGAAACGTGGGGCATTTTATAGTCTAAACATGGTTAATGTCGCCTTGTTGAGGCAGGGTTGGCATTGAACCTCAATAAAAACGCTGACAGATGCGCTGCAAGTTGACAGCAGGTGTTTAAAGCGTAGCAGTGCATCGTTTAACCCATGTCAGGCTACAAGAAGGCCGAGGACGAGCTCCACGACATGTACACGAGGCTCCACCCCCAGGTCCTCAGCAGCTTCGAGGACGAGATGCCCAGGTACTGGGGTAGCAAGTGGAAGACCAACACCACAATAGGCAAGCTCAGGACGGTGCTCCTCCACCGCCCCGGCAAAGAGTTCCTCACCGTGGGCAAGCCCACGCCGTGGCCCCCATACGAGTCCAGCCTCAACGCCTGGAGGATGCCCCACAAGCCGGACCTGGACGAGCTGGTGAGGCACCACGAGACCCTGGCCGACGCCTTCAAGGCTGAGGGCGTCAGGGTGGTCATCAGGAAGCCGGACCCCAACGATCCGCCGTACCAGGTGAAGAGCATCTATACGGACGACGTGTGTCACGCGGCCGTCTACGGGCAGGTAATCCTCAGGATGTATGATAGCATCCGGAAGGGGGAGGAGGCGCCCACCTACCAGACCCTGGCCGAGATCGGTTGCCCCGTGGTGGGCATGGTCATAGGTGACGGTATGGTGGAGGGGGGTCCCTGCGGCTGGCTGGACGAGAAGCACATGATAATAGAAGTTCATTATCCGAGGGGCAACACCGGTGACCCCGGCGTAACCAGGGCCAACGAGTGGGGGCACCAGCAGTACGCCAACATCGTGAAGGCCCAGGACCCCGAGGTGGACATCAGGTTCGGGCCCGGCTACGGCACCCGGAAGGGCACCATCCACTACAGCATGATTGGCAGGCATACCAGCGTCGCGGACCCCAGGTTCTACGACCCGTACTTGGTGGAGTGGATGAGGCGTGAGATGAGGTGGGAGTTCATAGTGCCCCCGGATGACCTGGTGAGCATCGACACCAGGGGCTTCAAGAAGGGCCCCGACTGCGGGGTCGTCCTGGAGCCCAGGAAGATCATCACCAGCGACCAGTACCCCAAGGCCACCAAGTGGTTCGAGAGCATAGGTGTCGAAGTCGTCGAGGTGAGCATCAGCAGCCTGGTCCGGCCCAGAAACAGCGGAAGCATCCACTGCTGCGTCGGCAGCCTCGAACGCGACTCCGAGCCCTGCGACTAGCCCCTAAACCACCTTTTATTCAATAGATGATAGAGGGTTTTGATTATCTCCGGGTCATGGCTTCGCGGGATTTGTTTACTCGTTTTATGACTGAAAAAACCGCCATAAAATGATACCCCCCCCTACGTTTTTTCACATCAGGCTCTCCATGGCGCAGTGGTTGACGTGATATTGGGGACAGGTTTTTGTATGGAATGGACAGCGTTTTTGCATAGAATGGAATCAGTAAGGAGCGTTTCCCGGGCTCCGTTTGGCGTGGGGCGTCCGTTTCCGGTTCATCTGCTCTACCCCCTCCCCCCCTCCCTGGGGCTCCGGTGCTGGCGTGGCGGGTGTATCGTTAGCTTGGTTACTTATACCGTCCTAGAGGGGATAAGGCAAAAAAAAACTCCATCTCATGTCTCATGCTTCTACTCTGTGATATGCCTCCTCGTCCTCGGCTCTTGAGCCCTAGAAAACGCATTTAATCGAAAACATCCATAATGAAAAGAGAACAAGGCTCGTGCATACATGAATGGACTGCCTCCTGTGATTAGAAGCCTATTCAAGAGATACGGGCCTGTTGAGGTCCACGAAGTCGTACAGCAGACGGATGAGAGCCAGCCAGCCTCAAAGGACATCAGGTACGGCGCCGGCGTGGTCACGGCGACCCCCAAGGGCGAGTACGTCTTGCTTAGGCACAGCTACGATCTCGTAGGCATCAAGAGGAGTGACTGGAACCCGCCCGGCGGAAAGGTTGAGGCAAACGAATCCTTTGAGGACGCCGCCATCCGGGAAGCATATGAGGAAACCGGCTGCGAGGTGCAGCTGACCGGCCTGTACAAGGTG
>DATKWY010000121.1:0-6062 GCA_035529295.1 Candidatus Desulfaltia sp.
TTGAGGGCCGCCACCGTTAGGCAGATGTCCGCCATGGCGGTCACGAAGAGCACCAGCAGCAGGTCCTGCCTGAAGGTCACCATGCCGGCCGCCACCAGGGCGAAGCCCAGGTAACCGAAGGCCAGCACGGGCTGTAGGCTGCTCGCTATCATGGGCTTCTTGGCCCACAGCTTGATGACGTCGTAGAAGGGCTGGAGCAGCGGCGGCCCCACGCGCTCCTGCATGCGGGCCGTCAGCTTCCTGTCGATCCCTGAGAGGACTCCCCCCATGAGGGGAGTGGCCAGGGCTAGTGCGAGGCTGATGAGGGTTGATGCTGCGTCCATCAGACAATCACCACCAGAAACAGGAGGGCCATTATAAGGATACCCGCCCCCACCGCCAGCCGGTCGATCCTACCCTCGTCTATCTGGGAGGCCAGGTAGACGCCCGAAACCTCGACGGCAACCTCCGAGTCGCCGGTGGTCCTGAAGGTCACGGGCTTATCGACCACGTTCTCCCCGCCCAGGTACGGCGGTGAGAGGACGCCTCCCTTGCTCCTGGCCACCGTTGAGCCTATCAGTATGACGGCTAGGACGGCGGCCCAGAGGGGCCAAACGGGGAAGGCTGTGAAGCCCAGGTCTATCATGTAGCCGGGGGTGGTCACCGCCTGCGGGTAGACCGCCACCAGTATTGGGTTGACTATGTCGTCCACCACCAGGGCCGCGCCGATGCTCACCAGTATGTTGAGGCCCAGCAGCGTGTACAGCGAGAGCTTGTAGGGGGTCTCGAGGTTCTCCTCTTTCCTCTTCTCGAGGCTGTTGGGGAGCACCGTCAGGAAGCCCAGCCACTTGGCGTAGTAGAAGGTGGTGGCGGCGCTCCCCAGGACCACCAGCACCACCAGGGGCAGCCCGATGATGAGGGGCGTCGAGGCCACCGCGTCCACGGCCACCCACTTGCCTATGAGCATTCCGAAGGGGGGCAGGAACATGCTGACCATGCCGATGATCATAACCATGCTTGTGGCCGGCATCCTGCCGAGCAGCCCCTCCCAGTCCTCGATGTTCCTGCTGCCTATCTTGTTCTCCACGACGCCGGCCCCCATGAACAGGAGGCCCTTGGCGACGCTGTGGAAGAACAGCAGCGTCAACGCGGCGGTGTAGCTGAGCCCCGTGTTCAAGCCTATGCAGAGGATGATGAGGCCCAGGTTGCCTATGGTGCTGTAGGCCAGCACCCGCTTGGAGACGCTCTGCCTGATGGCCAGGAAGCTGGTCACCACGAAGGTGACCGCGCCCCCTAGGGCTATCACGTAGGATAGCGAGGTCCCCTGTATGGCGGGGGCGATCCTCAGCAGCATGTAGACGCCGGCGTTCACCATGGTGCTGCTGTGGAGCAGCGCCGAGACCGGCGTCGGGGCCACCATGGCCCCCAGGAGCCAGCCGTGGAACGGGAACTGGGCCGACTTGGTGAACGCGGCCAGCGCCATCAAGGCGAAGCCTATGAGCAGAAGCTGGCTGCTTGGAGCGGCCATGATCTCCGTCAGGGCTATGCTGTGTACCGCGCTGTAGCCCACGAACATGGCTGCCACGAAGCCGACGCCTCCGACGAGGCCCATCCAGAGGGCCGTGACTGCGTTCCTCTCCGCCTCCTCCGTGCCGTCGTGCCTGATGAGCGCGTAGCAGCACAGGGTGGTCACCTCCCAGAAGAAGTAGAGCCAGTAGAGGCTGTTGCTGTATACGAGGCCGTTCATGGCGCCAAGCAGCAGCACCAGGTAGAAGAAGAACCTGCCCTGCCTGCTCCGGTCCAGGTGGAGGTGGCGCTCGTGCTCCTCCATGTAGCCGAGGGCGTATATGCAGACGATGCTGCCGACAACGTTGATTATGAGCGTAAGCAGCGTGGACAGGCCGTCCACGGCGATCACGTGCTCCACGTGGGCGCCCTTCACCACGAACTCGAAGTAGGCCACGGGCACGAGCTGGAGCAGGGCCAAGCCCAGCACCAGGGAGCTCCGCGACCTGTAACCCACGTAGAGGAAGTAGCCTAACAAGGCGAAGTCCAGCGCTAGGACCGCCGTCTCGATGATGGGGGCCGGCGAGAACATCGCTCCACCCCCCGCGTATAGGAGGATGGATGAAACTATCAAAACTAGTGAGGTTAGGGAAACGATGCCGGTACGCATCCGTTTATCGTTCAGCACCAGCAACGCAAGGGCCGCCACAGCGGGCAGCCCTACGTTCACCGCGATGAGGGTCTCAGGGTTCAACCGTTTATCCCCAGGGATTTCTCTGTGGCGTCGACTACCACCGGTGTTACCTTGCCTCGACGGCCACCTTGGCCGCCTGTACGTCCCAGACGTCGTTGTCCCTGTAGCTCACCAGGTCGGTGATCTTACAGTGCAGGATCTTCCTCTTCAGGCCCAGATGGTCGAAGACGTGTAGGGTGCCCGTGTCCAGCCCTCCCTCAGGCAGGAACATTGCGTATCCTCTGGGCGGCGTCCCGCTTATGGCGAAGAACACCGCACCCACGCTGTTCCCGGCACACGGGCTCTTGTGGATGAACATGTTGCGGAGGGTCTTGTCCGCCTGGGCCTCAAGGATTATGTCCTGAACCTGTTTAACGGTGATATCCTGCATCCCTATTTTACTTCCTGTACCCACTCGGATTCTTAAGAGACTCGTCTCTCGCGTCAAGGATCTGATCCACGGAGGCGGCCGCCTGGGCCTTTCCCCGCAGCTGATCCAGGACGCTCTCCTTCTGGGCCTTCCTCAGCATCCGCCTCTGCTCACACTCCTTGGCCACCAGCCTCTGCAGCAGTGCGCTGTCCCGCTCCGCGATGTTCATGGCTAGGCGGTCCCCTGTATCGCAGTCCTTGCAGACGGTGTCCACCAGGTGGAAGATGTTGACCTTGTACGTGATAAGGCTGTCGTAGAGCTTCTTGAACTCCACGTCCATCTCCTGTGTGCTCAGGCCGGGTCCGAAGAAGATGAGCTCCTCTTTCTCCTTTACTACCATTTTTTTGTCTTCCTCCTTCTCCTGGGTGATACTATATAGGTGTCTGATATAAACTGGGTTTACACGGATGGCATCGAAAATGTTAAAAAATGCTACAGCGTATGTGGTGGGATAGTAAATGTTTGGGTGCTGGCATAGGGTAAATGTTAACCTTTCCCCCCTTGGAAACAGTCCAACTATAGTATTTATTCGGTGGGAAAGTATAAATTAGTGCCGTGGAGGAGGGGATGGGATGTCAAAGCTGCTGGATGCTGTGGATAACCTGAAGCTCCTGGAGGAACTGGTATCCGGGAACGCCGTGAGTGTCAACATCAGTGAGCTCTCCAGGATTCTGGGCAAGCACAGGAACACCATCAAGAACAAGGTGGAGGCCATCTTCAGGCACAACATCCTGGACCCCCCCATCTATCCCTTCCACGGCCTCTACAGGGTCTACCCCGTCCTGGCCATCATCAAGGTGGACATTCCCGACTGCAAGGACTGCACCCAGGGCATCATCAAGTGGATCACGGAGGACCCCCAGATATTCGCGGCCTTCAGGTCCCGGCAGGGGGAGTACGACACTCTGCTCTTCACCTACCATGAGAACATCACCAACTATCAGCTGTGGATGAGCAGCGTCCCTAGCATCCTGGAGATCAGCTACGGGGTGGATGAGGAGTACTCTCACTTCAAGTCCAGCACGGCCTACTTCAGCAACCAGCTCATGGTCAAGTATAACCCCAGCACTGGCATCAACCTCATAGAGCGGGATTACAACAGGAACGGGTCTGTGAAGCTTCGGGGCTACGAGCTGGACGAGTTGGATCTGGACATCATCAGGTGTCTGGTGAACGGGAAGGGCGTCAAGACCAACCACACGCTTCTATGCGAGAGGACGGGTCTCCACAGGAAGACCGTGGAGAAGCGCATCGACCTCCTGGTGCAGGAGAGGCTGCTGGCGATGCCCGTGTGCAGGTTCCCCAACTTCTTCGTGCCCCCCAACTACCTGCTTACCTACACGCTGGTCCAGTTCAGGAGGCTGGATGAGAGGATACTCAACGAGATCATCATAGACCCCAGCATACCCATAGCCATCCAGACCATCCACGAGAAGTACAACATGCTGATATTCGGGAACCACAGCAGCCTGGACGACCACCTCAGGTGGGAGGAGAACTACAGGACACTGTTCCCGGACAGCTTCGGCAGCGCTGAGATCACTTACCTGAGCCCCGAGATGACCATCAACTTCAACCAGCAGATAGTGAGCCTCAGCTACATCAGGAGCAGGCTTGGGGAGCCCGCCAAGATGGACCTGGGGGCCACCATCAGGGAGCTGGATAGGGCCAGGGCCAGGGTCCTCTACAACCTCCCCAAGGGCAAGTAACCCAGCCTGCGCTGAGGGGCCCATTTTTCTCATAACTGGTTTAAGGGGCCGACACGCCCCTACAGGCATGCTTAGGGGCGTGGACCTGGTCATATACGACCTGGACGGGGTGCTGATAGACGCGACCCAGGCCATTGTGAACAGCTTCAGGCTCACCTTCAGGGAGATAGGTGAGCCCCTCAACCCGGAGGACGTGGTGAGCCGCATCGGGTACAGCCTCATAGACATCTTCAGGGAGCTGCTGCCGGAGGAGCACCACGCCGATGTGTGGAGGCTACGGGACAGGTACATCGCCCACTTCCAGGAGCAGGACATAGAGCACACGAGGCTGCTTCCCGGTGTGGCCGAGACCCTGGAGAAGATAAAAACCCGGGGCTACATGCAGAGCCTGGCCACAAACAAGACCAACACGGAAGCCGACCGCATCCTCACGCAGTTGGGCGTGCGGGACAGTTTCAACCTGCTGGTGGGCTTCATGGACGTGCCCAACCCCAAGCCGGCCCCCGACATGATCAACCTCACCCTGGAGAGGCTGGGAGTCCCCAGAGAGAGGGCCGTCTTCGTGGACGACACCACCGTGGGGCTAGCAGCGGGCATCAGCGCCGGCGTCAGAACCATAGGGATCACCACGGGCACCCACGGCAGGGAACGCCTAGAGACTGTGACCCCAGACTACATCATCGATGATTTCAGGGAGCTCCTTCAGCTGCTCGAAGGCTAGGCTCCGAGTATCTCCTTCACCCGCCTGAGGAGCACATCGTCGTCCCCCTCCAGCATGTACTCAGGGTTTATGGTGATCCTTCCCTCGTAGTTGGGGATGAGGAACGCGGGCTCCAGCAGTGTCTCCACCGCAGGGTCGCCGCGTCTCAGCTCCCCATGGAGCCTGCGCAGGGTGACCCCGGTCCTAGTCTCGTCTAGGCTCAGGTACGCCAGGGGCGTCATGGGCAGGCCCTCGTCGATGGTGTACTCGTAGGTGACCCCGGCCTCCACGCCGGGTATCTCTTTGAGCCTGTCAGCGATCTCCCTGCACCTATCCTCGTATCGTTTGAAGCAGGCCTCGTCGTCCCTCTCAAGGTACAGCCACAGCGCCTCCACCAGGCCCACGATGGCCTCCTTGCTCATCTTGGCCGCCCTGCCTATGCCGTCGAAGGGGTACGCCTGGAGGTGGGCCAGCTTGATGAGGTCGGCTCTGCCGGCTAGGATGCCTGAGTTGTTGGGGCCGCCCAGGTGCTTTCCGCCACTGAACACCACCAGGTCCGCTCCCTTCCCCGTGTAGTAGGTGAGGATGCTCTTGGGCCGGAGGTCGGGGGCCGCGTCCACGATGACTGGGACGCCGTGGCCGTGAGCCACCTCGATGACCGTGTCCACGGGTACGCCTCTGCCTCCCCTGACCGTGTAGTAGTAGGCCGCGGTCCTATCATGGTCGTAGGCCGAGGCCAGGGCCTCGGCGGTTGCCTCCGTCTCCACTATCCTGCCACCGGCGGAGGCGACAGCGAAATCGTAGCTGTACCGGTTCACCCGCTGGGCTATGAACTCGGTCTTGAGGCCCCTCGTGTCTAGGGGCAGTCTGCCGCTCAGGTGGCTCCAGGTCTCAGGCTCCAGGGGGTCATAGCCCTCCAGCTCCGTGTCCTTCATGGTGCAGGCCGCGCAGGCCAGCATGATGCCGTTCACCGCCCCCGCGGTGGGGAGCCCCGCCTTGGCCCCA
>DATKWY010000122.1:0-7479 GCA_035529295.1 Candidatus Desulfaltia sp.
ACCTCCGGCGGGTTAACCCTGCCCTTCATCCGCCTCCACGCGATGATGTGGCTCATCTTAAGCTTGTCCAGGAGATCGAATGTGGCCTGGGACTCCAGCTGGCTGTCACCGGCAAGCAGTTCCACCTCGATACAATCACCAGAACCTTGTGGAGAAGCGCCTCCACCAGCTGCTTCTCGTTCACGTTGAGCGATGCTTCCACGTGTCCCAGGGGGAAGCCTTCGATGTCGACGAGGAAGAGGCTCTGGTAGCCGAGGAGGAAGCCTTTCTTGCCCCGTCCGAGCCTGGCGTCCGGGTCTCCCAGGCCCCGTCTGGTGTCGTGGGGGTCCCTGCTACTCCAGGCGGGGAGGTCTGTGCCGTCGAGGCCGGCTGCTTGGACGAGGCCAACAGCGGAGAGGGGCTGGCTTCTCCTGAGCTTTAATGCCTCCCTTCTGAGCCAGGCCTCTATTATGCGGAAGCCGTCGGCGCCGATGCGCTTCTTTATCTGGCTGAAGTGGGCCTCGCAGGGGGTCCTGTCACCGTAACCGCAGGCCTGCCTCAGGTAGGCGTTCCTCTTGAGGCGCTTCACCAGGTCCTTGACGTAGGGTATCTGGTTCAGTTGGCGTAGCATGAGGGCCCGGAGGTCCCACTCGGGGTTGTATTCTACTGGTCTTCCTGGGCCTTGTCTGTGGAGGTCTGTCCAGAGGATGGAGTGGATGGGGGTTAAATCTAGGTTCTCGAATAGTAGCTTGGGAGAACCGGCCTCCATTTCTCCAATCAAGTGAATGGAGATCGGTGCTCCCAATAACCCTCAAGAATTATTGAATTCGCCCGCGCGCGCGCGCAGACCGTATCTTCTATTAGATGCAAAGGGGATATGCTGTTCTTGAGATGAAGATCCAGTACAGGCTCATGTCATCGCATGAGAAAGCCTTCAGGTTCATCGAGGCCAGCCGGAATCCCAGCGGGCTATGGTCTGATTTTTTGACTTTGGCGGGGGAAAGTGTGTACTGGGTTTCGGGTTATGTTGGATACGCCCTGTTTCAGGGGAAGGATAGCCTTGGAAGGGGCTGGCTGAAGGAGATGGCCTCTAGGATCCTTGAGTATCAGGGAGGAGACGGGGGCTGGGGTTACGGGCCTGGTGTCCCGCCGGACGCCGACTCTACGTCGTGGTGCGTCCTTTTCCTATCCAAGCTCGGATTGCAGGGGAGTGAGAGCCTCGAGAAAGCTGTTCATTTTCTTTTGGAGCATCAGAATCTGGATGGGGGCTTCAGGACCTATGCGTCTCCTATTTCTGTGGGACGGTATATGGGGCTGGACGGTGGTGTCTCGTTTGAAGGCTGGCAGGCATCTCAGTTGTGTGTCACGGGTGTGGCGACTCGGGTGCTCATCGATGTGGGCTCAGTGGAAGAGGTTGACGATGCCCTGAACTTTATTAAGAAGGCCCAGACGGAGGAGGGCTTTTGGAACCCCTATTGGTGGAACGAGGTACTTTACTCCACGTTCAATTGTATGTGGGCCCTGAAGGCGGGTAGTGCGGATTGTGAAATTTTTAGGAAAGCGTGCGACTGGATCGCTGAGACACAGTTAGCCGACGGTAGCTGGAGTGACTCGACCACAGATGAGGGGGTGGCTTTCTCAACGGCTCTGGCTCTGAAGGGCCTCATGCTGGAGTCTAGGTGTGCGGATTCAGATAGGATAATGAAGGGCGTTGAATGGCTTTTAACTCATCAGCTGGACGATGGGAGCTGGCTTCCCTATTATCTGTTAAGGATTCCCCATCCAGCTATGAAGGAGCCGTGGAGGTATCATGCGTGGATAAGGGATGGGAGAGCTATAGGCGCTGTCATTAAGGACCACAGACGCTTGTTCACGACCGCGACGGCCTTTTCCGCGCTCTCGATGTTTGATAGATTCTGTAGAGGCGAAGTAAGTTAGCGCCTAGAAGCAATGTTCAGCCCGGCAGGGACAGAGATGTCGAAGCCGGCTTGTTGGAGGCTCTAAGGAAAGCCATTGACGTGTTGAAGCCCAGTTCCCTCTGCGTCCTGTCGAGGAAGCCCTTGAGGGATGAAGACTGTCCGGAGGTGCCTGAGATAGATATTCTTTCGATTTGGAGCAGGATGGAGGAGTATCCTCAGAGAATTGTTGTAAGCACTTCTATTGGCAGAGTTTTTGTGGATGTTCTCTGGGTGCCCGTCTCGTCGCTGATCGACCCTTTTGAGGCAGCTGGCTATAGGATGCTTTCCCATCTTTTCCTCGAGTCGGAGACGGTCTGGACATTACCGAGCTTCATAGGTCCACTTGTAGACCAGATCAGGGCCAAGGCCTACGAGAAAGCTGTGTGGGAGAAGAGGCTTGGCAGCCAGTTAAGCTTCGGTGACTCGGCCCTTCAGGAGGCTACCAGGAACCTGGATTTCCCTGCCGGTGCGTTGTTTTTCCTTCAAACTGCCCACGCCTACTATATGATTGCCCTGGCTGACGCCCTACAGGTAAGCGTCACGAGTATAATGACCAAGCCCATGACGAAGCTTAGACGAATGGACGCCATGACGGGCAGCGCCCTAGTGAAGGTTCTCATGGCTAATATTCACCTGGATAAGGATCCATCCCCTTCCATCGGTGCCTTGAGTAGGATCCACGGCGTTGTGAGCGCTCAATGTGGCTCGCAACGGGTCCCTGGAATGGGTGAGACGACGTGGGGCCACTACGAGTACTCCCTCTCCAGACTTGAACTCGAGTATAGGGAGGCTGTTGCGGCGGCCCTGACGCGTAGAGGGGACGTTGCTAACGCGAATTTTTACCTGAGGTTCTGGGCATACTCACTCTCAAGGTGCCCAGTAGTGTGTGAGGAAGCTAGGCAGGGTAGGAAGCCTTCCTTCTATGTCCCGTTCCGCGCCTTCAAGGATTCCCTATCGGTGAATTGCCCAGAGATACTTGAAGACATCAGCCTGATCCTCGGAGGCGAGGTTACCCGTGGCGAGGCTGAAGACTCCATAAAAGGTACTGCTTACTTCAGGCAATTGGTGGTTGAAAAAATACTGGGAAGGGGGTTAACCCCCGTCTCTATAAGGGAAGGGTCTCAGTATGAGTTCGGTGAGCTCTGACCGTTAATCAGTTTTAGAACCAGAGCCCTGGCAGCTTCGGGATGTCTGTGACCTGCTGGTAGATGTTGTACCCGTCCACGCCGTCTTCACCTTCCTGCGTGACGCCTCCTCTTTCTCCATGTTCTTTGATGCATGCGTTCCCGTCCGGTCCGTCCAGGGAGAGCAACGCAGGGAGGCATGGCGGTGTGTTGACTCCCGCTGGCCCCGATTTACCGCCCTTGCCCTGCGTTCCCGTGGGCCCGCCTAGACCTCCTTCTCCTTTCTGGAGCAGGTTGGTCAGCTTCGTCGTGTCTACGCCTGCGGTGTGGAAGAGTTTGATAACGCCGCCGTTTCCTCCGTCTCCGCCGTCTCCGCCGCAGCCTGCGTTTCCTCCTCTGCCTCCATCTCCGCCGAGCCCTGGGCCCTGTACACAGGCTAGGTTTGGGATGCCAAGCCAGGTCTCACCCGTTCCTGTAACTGCGGTGGAGCCCATCTGTCCGTTGCCTCCGTACTGGCCGTTCCCTCCTTTGCCGCCGTCTCCTCCCTTCTGGCCTCTCAGATCTAGTTTTAAGCCGGGTCCAAGAATTTCTTTTGTCCAGATCTCGACGATGGGGCCGTCTGATCCTTTCGCTCCTTTCCCTCCTTTACCACCTGGCTGGCCATCCCCACCATCAGTGCCCTTGGGATAAGTTCCAACATAGTGCAGTGGATCCGTAAGGACGTCGAAGTTGGGGGATGCTCTGTCGGGTGGGAGTATCGGTCCCTGGAAGTAGTCCGGTGTGCCGTCGTCGCCTTTCTTGGCCTTCGTTTTGGGGTCCAAGCCGTTGTCAAGCAGAGGGAACGTTAGGTCGCCGTCCAGGTTGTAGGTTATCTCGCTGACGCCTCCACCCAGCCGGGTGTCGACCGTGTCAGCAACAATCTTTAGTACGCGTTTGGCTCCGGGGGCGGCTCCTCTCTTCGGCACTATGACAAGTTTGTTTTCTCCAATGTTTGTGAATAAAAGGATGCGGCAGTAGATGACATCGTCATCGACGTAGTTTTTGCCACTCACATTGTAAATTTCTACAGCTATCATTTCACTCATCATCCTCCTTAACTGGGCGCCGAGTCTAGCTTATACGCCTCCCACTCTCCGTCCACGCCATCAGCTCCTCTATAGTTAGTCGCCCAGTCTGTATCTATTTCATCCATTGAGCGACCGGAGGGTCCATCGGTACCCCGGTATTCGCTTCGTTGCGGGCATGGGGCGCTGTGGTCTCCCTGGGCTCCACCTGTTCCGCCGCCGCCCCGTGCGCCTGGGGTGCCTGCGTCTCCGCTTTTTCCACCTTTAACTATGTAGTTCCATCCGTTGACGGCGGTGAGTGATGAGTCCTTTACGAAGACCTTGACGTTTCCTCCGTTCCCTCCTGCCCCTCCCGTTCCCGGCAGTCCTGCGTCTCCTCCCTTTCCACCGTTTCCTCCACGTCCCGGCTCTCTGGTGCACTCGTCTCCGTCGTACCACGAGTCACTGGTGGTGGATGGGGCTCCCTTCTGGCCGTTTCCGCCGTTTCCTCCATTTCCCCCCTTTCCGCCTTTTCCTCCGTCCTGTCCTTTGAAGTTCACCTTGATGGCATCTGAATAGAATTGGGAAACGTCGTTGGCGAATATCTCCAGAGTCGGGGCGTCAATGCCCGAAATTCCCCTCAGACCCGTCGTCCCAGGCCCGCCGTCCCCTCCGTTACTGGCCTGAGGGTAAGCCCCCTCCCCGGGGATCGATGAGCCGTTGCCGCCGTTAGAGACTGCTCCCCCTTGGGGCGGTGCAGGTGTATCCGGGTCATAGCCCGGAAGACTGTCCAGGTCGTATGTGATCTCAGCGTGATCCTCAATGGTGATCTTATTCACGATTATCGTGAGCGTCCTAGGGGTGCCTGAGGAGGAGGCCCCTCCCTGCTCCGATAACTTCGTTACAGGAGCCAGCACCAGCGTGCTGTTGGTCTTGAATTCCAATGTACCCGTCCGTAGAACCACGTCGTCATACCTAACAACACCTGCGACTGTGTATACACTCATTTCCTACGCCTTCACCTCCCTGTTAGCTCCAATAAGGGCTTGATCTCATATTCGAGGCGGCCCCCTACGGGCATGCCTCCATAAGTTAGGCCTTCAACCCATTCATCCACCATCTTCTTGACCTCTTCTATTGAGCTCGCCTCCGCGATGGCTATGCCGCTGGGATTCGCCGAAGATGGGAGGCTGCCTGGACGTATGTGGCGTGTGAACTCTTCCATCTGAACTATTCTGTAGACTACAAGCTTGCTTTCCTTAGCCACGTTCTTCAGGTAGTTGAGTCCCTTTTTAAGGGCCTCCGGCTTCATCGATATTTTCTCCAGGTCTTCACGGTTCAGGACAAGGTTCCACGTAATCAGATACTTATACCGCCCCACCCTTCGGGTGGCTTGCGGAACTTTTCTAACTGACAAACAAACCACTAATTGTCTCCAAACTTCAAAATTTAAGCCTATCTTAGAAGCCTTCAAACAAGGGATTTGCGCGCGGGCGCGCGCGATGTGGAGGTCTGTCCAGAGGGTGGGTTGGATGGGTGTTAAATCCAAGTTCTCGAAGAGTAGCTTGGGAGAACCTGCCTGTTTCACCTTTCCTCAGGATGATGTGAGGTAGTTATCCCATTAAACTTGAATTATTTAATTACCCGCGCGTACGAGCAAAGGTCTGATATCTATTTCGTTGATTTTTCCGGATAAGTGAGCGCTAGCGTAATGGGAGACCTATTGCCGTGTTTGTTGTCTTGCGCCGCATTTACCGCAGAACTTGGCGATGCTCGGCATTATTTCTGCACAGTTTGGACACTGTTTCACGTCCACTCCTGATGGAGGCATCTGACGACAATTCGGGCAGACTGGGTCCGCTATCGACATCTGGGCTCCACAGTGCATGCAGTACCGCTTTCTCTCCGTGAAGGCTAGGCTGATGCTTGCGCCTTTCAGTCCCTTCGACTCAGCCAATACTTTGACGTTACCGGTCTCCAGCGATGATCTCAGGGTAGAGGTGCCTGTCGTCTCGCCTTCACTGATTGTTAGAGGGCTCGTTATGCTACCCGTTGAAGTGGAAAGTACGACTTTCACGTCTTCTGTGGCTCTTATGGGGTCTCCTTCTTCGTTAATCAGTTCTACGATGATGTTGGAAGTGGAGGTTCCGTCTGCTGGAAGCTTGATCGGTTCAGCCGTGATCCTGAGGGCATAGGGCTTCGGAACCCTTTCAACTGGCTTCCTCGTCTTCAAATAGGCAACGATGGCGACGATGACAATTCCGCCTATGCCCGCGGCGATCGGTACTAGGGGTAGTCCGGCGGAAGATATTATCATCGGGACATTTTTAGTGGTACCAGGGTCTACTGTAATGGGGTTGGTACTGGTTTTGTATCCCTGTTGGGTAATCGTCATTGTGTAGGTTCCAGCCTTTACGCTCAGGGAGAAGGATCCACCTGAATCTGTGGTGGCCTGCTCACCATTCACTTTGATTGTCGCACCGTTTATGGGGTTCCCTGTCTTCGCGTCGGTGACTGTTCCTGTGATGGTACTACTTGACTCACTCAACGTAGCGTGGACGTCCTTTGTTTCTCCAGGACTCACGTTAACTTGAAGAGTGTTGGTGTCGTATCCTTCCTTTCTCAGGGTTAGGGTGTGGGTTCCCACCACTACGCTGAGGGAGAATGACCCATCCGTGTCGGTGGTTGTCTGTCCGCCATCTGTCGTGACGGTTACGCCCCTTACCGGGTCGCCGGATTCCGCGTCGGTGACTCTTCCGTTTATGGTGGCCGTTGACTTGGTGAGTGTGATAATAACGTTCTGGGTCTCTCCTGGACCCACCGTCACCCTGAGAGGAGTGCTGGTCTGGTATCCCTGTTTGCTCACAGTCAATGTGTAGCTCGTGGCATCTACGCCGAGGGAGAAGGACCCACCCGAATCGGTGGTTGTCTGCTCACTACCTGCTGTAATGGTTGCACCACTTACCGGGTCACCTGTCTCCGCGTCGGTGACTCTGCCGGTTATGGTGGCCGTTGACTCGGTCAGTGTGAAAACAACGCTCTGGTTCTCTCCTGGGTCCACTTTGACCTGAGTTGTACTGGTCTGGTATCCCTGTTTGCTCAAGGTCAATGTGTAGGTGCCCGCCTTCACGCTCAGGGAGAAGTATCCGGCATAATTTGTGGTGGCCTGCCCGCTATCCGCCCTGACTGTTGCACCGCTTATCGGGTTACCTCTCTTCGCGTCGGTGACTCTACCGGTTATGGTGGCCGCGGACTCAGTAATTGTGACTTGAATGTTCTGGGTCTCTCCTGGACCCACCGTCACTCTGAGAGGAGTGCTGGTCTGGTATCCCTGTTTGCTCACGGTCAATGTGTAGCTCATGGCATCTACGCTGA
>DATKWY010000123.1:0-3238 GCA_035529295.1 Candidatus Desulfaltia sp.
TTATATTAATATTTGCCGTAGACTGCCCTCATGCCCGGAAGGATGTTTGAACGGTTTTCAGCGACGAGTGCCCCCGCGTAGCCAAAGCATACCTCAACCTCTTCGAAGAGATGAACGTGGGCAAGGCTCTCGACCCCAAGACCAGGGCACTGATGCTGGTGGCCATCAACAGCACAACGAGGGACCCCCTCTCCACACGGTTCTGGGTCAGGCAGGCCTTCAAGGCGGGGGCCAGCAAGGAGGAGATCGAGTCAGCCAGCCTCCCAGCCTGGTGCCAGGGGGTCAGCTCAACCGAGATGAGCACACCCATCATCGTGGAGGAAGCCGAGAAAAGGTAGCCTCCTAGGCTTTTTATGCTCCATAAGCGGTGTCTCATCCCATGAGCCGCAGCTACAGCCGTGAGTCCGGGAAAGAGTTCAGCATATCCAAGGAGTACGACAAGGGCAGGGCAGGCGAGAACTTGGAGCTCTGGGCTGATGAGACCATGAGGCTGGCCGCCCTCGACGAGGACTCCACGGTGCTGGACCTGGGCTGCGGCACAGGCCTCTACACCGTGGGCATAATGAGCCGCGTGGGCTGCACCATGCTGGGGATGGACCCGGTGGCCGGGATGCTGGGCCAGGCCAGGGAGAAGAGCCGCGGCGTCCACTGGTTCGCCGGGATGGGGGAGTGGCTGCCCCTCCGCCCCGAGGTCCTAGACGGTATATTCAGCAGCCAGGTCTGGCACCACATACAGGACAGGCAGGGCACCGCCGACGAGAGCTGCCGCGTGCTGAGGCAGGGGGGCTGCTACGTCATCAGGACCATCAGCCACAGTCAGCTTCACAAGAAGGTGGTCTTCAGGTACTTCCCTGAGATCAAGGCCCACCAGCTGAGGGTTTACCCCAGCAACCACGAGTTCCGAATCTACTTCAGGAACGCCGGCTTCAAGGAGACAGTGTTCCACGAGTACTGCCTGGAGCGTTACCAGACGGTGGAGGAGTTCGTGGAGGTGGCTGAGAAGCGGCTGTGGAGCATGTTCAGGCCCATCACCGAGGAGGGCCTCAGGAAGGGCGTAGTCGAGCTGTGGAGGCACAAGGAGGAGACGGGCGGCCAGCCCGTCCGGAACGACGAGCTCATAACCCTGGTGGTCAACCGCAGGTAGCACCAGTCCATGTTTTTAAGGCGCGGCTCCCAGAAAAAACTGATAGTAATGTTATCAGGCAAGATGCTGAAGGAGATTAACCAGCAGATCAACGAGGAGACCTACAGTATGTACATCTACGAGGCCATGGCCGCCGACCTGGAGTACAAGGAATACAAGGGCATGGCCACCTGGATGAGGGTCCAGGCCAGGGAGGAGAAGATACACGCGGACATATTCTACAACTACATCCTGGAGCGCCAAGGCAGGGTGGAGCTGGAGGCCATAGCCAAGCCCCCCAGCACATGGGACAGCCCCCTGGCCGTATTCCAGGGCGCCTACGAGCACGAGCAGCACATCACCGGAAGGATCAACCACATGATGAAGGTGGCCCAGGACGAGAACGACAACGCCACGGCCCAGATGCTCCACTGGTTCGTGGAGGAGCAGGTGGAGGAGGAGGCCAACACCAGCGAAGCCGTGCAGCAGCTGGATATAGTGAAGGGCGACGGCCGCGGCGTCCTCATGCTGGACAGGGAGATGGGCGCCAGGGTCTTCGCTGTGCCCCCGTTGGCCCCCTACTACCCCAAGCCAGGTCAGGCCACCGGCCCATAGACCCGGCCACTTCGTATAACCTCAAAACACCTTTTTTTTTAAAATTTTAACCAAGGACCAGAACGCATGCTGCACAATGCGATCATGGCCAAAGTACCCACATAGGAGCTAAGGGGTGGTAACCCTCTAGCCGCCCGCATTGACGAAGCTGAAGGATACAGCCGCCCACCTCCGCTCCATGCGCCTGAGAAGAGGAGCAGAGGCCAGCAGAAGCACCGCTGACACCGCCACGACGACGGGCGTCGCCAGACCGGCCCTCATGGGCATCATGAGGGCCGCGATCTCAGCCACTATCATGGGGGGCACCACGAAGGCGCAGAACCTGAGGATGACCCGGGCGTCGAAGAACATGGTGTTGGTCCAGAGGCCGGTGAGGTAGCTGGTGACCCCCACCACGTAGACGCTGGTGGCCCCGGCCAGCAGCAGCCCCAGGGGCACCAGGGAGAGCTGGTTCTTGAGGAGGCCAATGCCCACCACGTAGGCCGCGGAGACCCCCGCCGTCACCAGGAAGTATAGGACCAGCTTGGCCTTCACCACCATGTCCACGGACACCGGCTGCACGTTCAGGTACTCGTTGTGCTCCAGGTTGGTGAGGAAGCTGTAGGTCATGACGCCCATGAAGCCCACGAAGCCGCTGTAGAACACAACGTTGAAGCCCAGGCTGACGCCGACGCCGGCCTCGAAGACCCAGCTCATCCCGTAGACTACCAGCAGGTGGCATGCGAAGCTCATGACCACGGGTGCCAGGGCCCCGGCTCTGCGCACCTCGGCCCACTCCTTGGCCACCAGGGTGCTGAGGCCGCCTGTGAAACCGAAGAGGCTCTCCGCGTCCAGGAAGCTGAACCCTGAACGGGACTCCCTGGACTCGTACCGCTCCTTCATCAAAGCGACGCCCGCTGAGGCTAGGACGACGGCTGCTACGGATGAGGCTACAAGTGTCCACGCGCTCCTGTCAATCCAATAGGATAGGGGCAGGATGATCTGATCCGGCAGTAGCAGCCCGAGGGGGTAGACCAGGGCGGCCGCCCCAGCCACCGCGGCGTTGAGCAGCAGCCACAGATGCCTGCTGCGGACGGACACGGCTGAGAGGGTGAAGCTGAGGCCCATCCCCATCATGAAGGAGAGGAACGTAGTGAGGCCCAGCGTTGCCACGCTGCTGAAGCTGACCCCAGCACCGGGGGCGGCCACGGCCAGGCCCAGCGTCAGGGGCACGTAGCTGTAGAGGAGGTAGAACACCGAGTCCTTGGCGTAGAAGACGGCCATCATCCTCCTGAAGCTAACCGGGTACGTCTGAGGCATCTGCATGATCATGCTGACCTGGCCAAGGCGCCTTGTCATCACGTGCTCCCCTATGGAGCCGAAGTTACCCACGAAGAGGCCGTAGAGGACGCTGGCCACGTGCAGCATGAGCAGGATGGTGGCTGTGGGCATGTGGCTCAGCACCCGGGGCGTCACGAGGGCCAGGAAGGCGGTGAATAGGAATATGGTGGCCGGGAACAG
>DATKWY010000124.1:0-5235 GCA_035529295.1 Candidatus Desulfaltia sp.
GGCTGGCTCGATCTCCTCCTTACTGGCCCCCGCCTTGAAGGCCTGCCTGACCCAGAACCGTGTGGAGAGGGGGTCCCTCGTTGTGCTGTTGATGGCCACCAGTATCAGTGCCCTGGTTTTCTGGTCGAGGGCCTTGCCCACGTTCATCTCTTCGAAGAGGTTGTGGTATGCCTTGGCTACGCGGGGGCACTCGTCGCTGAAAATCGTTCAAATATCCTTCCGGGCATGAGGGCAGTCTACGGCAAATATTAATACAAGCACTCGTAATATTTGGGAGCGCGAGCCGCCATAGCTCAGCTCGGTTAGAGCGTCTGCCTGTTAAGCAGTTGGCCTTCGGTTCAAATCCGAATGGCGGCGCCACCCTTCTAGATTATGTCCACTATGGTCCAGCTGAAGGACGTGACCTCCCCCGATACGGCGTTCACGTTGGCCCTGGCCTCCAGCTTCAGCTTGAGCACCGTCACCGATGCGGCCGTGAACTCCAGGCTCGTGTAGGTCTCCAGCCTGACCTGGTAGACGCTGCCGCTCACCTTAGCCACGGAGACCCTGTTCCAAACCATCTTACCCATCTTGCCGTCCAGAACAAGTGTCAACAGTATCTTGGCGGTGGTCTCCCCGTAGGCCTTGGCCCAGCCAGAGTAGGCCGTGTTCTCCGCCATGAGGACGCTGTGAACCATGTCCGTCAGGCTGGCCACGTTGGCCTGGCTGGGGTTACCCATCCACGCCCTGAACCTCTCGAAGGCGAGGGACTGGGAAACCTTCTCCTGCACGTCCACCACCTTGGCGTCCACGGCCTGGAACTGCTCCTGCACGCTGCCGAAGCCTGCCATTGTATTGGCCCAGTCCGCCTGGAGGGCATCCATGTCCTCCTGGAGGCTGCTCAGGTCCTCCTCGAGGTCGGTGTAGTCGCCTGTGAGGGCGTTCACCTTGTTCTCGAGGCCGTTGATCTTCCCGTTCATCTGGCTCAGGCTCACCTCCAGGGCCAGTATCCTGTTGCCCAGGATGGCCATGGAATCGGTGAGTCCCATGATGGAGCCCAGGCTTCTCTGTACGTCCCCTATGCTTGCGTTGAGGCGTGTCAAGTGGGCGTTCACTTGGTCCAGTCCGTCCTCCATCTCCTGGATGCGGTCCTCTATGCTCCTGTTGCTGTCCCTCACCATCTGAGGGTAGAACACGGCGTAGCCTGAGCCCAGCCCCAGGCTGGCGCCCAGGATGAGGCCGATGAGTACAAGTGCTAGGGGTTTTGATGACGAAGCCTGCATGGCTATATTTTAGGTTCGCTGGAATAAAGCTTTGACACTACTTGGTGAAGTGTATCCAGCCGCCAGGTCTGATAGGCTCAGTCTCTCCGTCGTGCTCAAGGGTTATCTCCTTCTCCTCGGTGACCTCACCGATGACGTGAAGGCCACAGCCCACCCCTGCGAGGGCCGACTGGACCTTGTCCTGCTCCTCCGGCTTGAAGGAGAAGACCAGCTCGTACTCCTCGCCCCCGTAGAGGGCCAGCTCTACGGGGTCCAGCCCGTTGTGCTCCGCGAACCGCTCGGCGGCCGGGTGGACCGGGGGATCGTTGACCATGTACCCAAGGCCGGTGCTCCTGGAAAGGTCGTGGAGGCTCACCCCCAGGCCGTCGCTGCTGTCCATGCATCCCGTGACGGCCCCCGTCATGGACAGGGCTACGCCCTCCCAGACCCTGGCCGCGGGCATGTAGATGGAGTCCAGGATGGGCTTCCTGATGTCCTCAGGCAGTTCGTATCCATCCAGGAGGTGCTTGAAGCCGGAGGATGTGAGGCCGAAGAGCCCTGTGGTGGCCAGGAGGTCACCGGGCCTTGCCCCCCCGGCCCTCCTCATGATCCTCTTCTCCACTACCAGGCCGAGGGCTATGCCTGAGATGATTATGTCGCAGGCCTCGTTGGTGTCGCCCCCCACCACGTGGGCCCCGTAGAGCCTGGCCCCGGCCTCGAAGCCCCTGGCCAGCTCCTCCACCGTCTCGACCGGGGTGTCACCGGGGACGGCCAGGTCGGCCATGAAGGCCATGGGCGGGACGCCCTTGGCGCCCAGGTCGCTCACGTTCATGACCACCGCCTTCCGGGCCGCCTGGAAGGGGGTCATGCCGGAGGGGACGTCCGTGCTCCACACCAGCATGTCCGTGTTGATGACCAGGGCCCTGCCGTCGCCCAGGCTGAGGGCGCTGGCGTCATCCCAAAAGGGTATAGGCATCCCGGGCATCCTGGTTAGGTGCCTCATCATCTTGGATATGAGCTCCCGCTCCCCTATGTCCCTTACAGTGGCCATCCGCATCCAGATAGGTTTCCATTGCCCCGGGTTTAAGCTTTCAGCCGTTTGGTAAACGTCAAATATGTGATATAGACATGTACTGTGATTGCTTTGCCTGAAATGAAGATGCCTCTTGAAGACATCAGGGTCCTGGACCTGACCCACGTATGGTTCGGCCCCTGGTGCACCATGATGATGGCCGACATGGGCGCCGAGGTCATAAGAGTCGAGCCCCCCTGGGGCGCCATAGATAGGCTAGCCGAGGGCGCCCTCTTCGGCGGAGCCAGCTACACGTTCCATCACCTGAACCTGAACAAGAAGGACCTTACCCTCAACCTGAAGGACCCCGAGGGCCTGGCCATATTCAAGGAGCTGGTGAAGAAGAGCGACGTGGTGGTTCAGAACTTCAGCCCCGGCACCATGGAGGACCTGGGCCTGGGCTACGACGTGCTCAAGGAGCTGAACCCTAGCATCATCTACGCGGCCCTCAGCGGCTTCGGCCAGTACGGCCCCTACAGGGAGTGGAGGAGCTACGCCATGATCGCTGAGGCCATGAGCGGCCACACCATGCTCACCGGCGAGAACCATGACCCAAAGGGTCCGCCCATCGAGATGGCTCAGGCCTACGGGGACCTGGGCCCAGGCACCATGGCCGTAATGTCCATCCTCATGGCGTTGAGGTACAGGGACAAGACAGGCATAGGCCAGATGATCGACGTGGCCCAGCTGGACTGCATGGTGGCCTACAACACAGCCATCACGGGTTACCTCCTCTCCGGCCTGATGCCCCTGGAGCTCCGGGAGAAGTACCCGCGGGGAAGGGGAGCCGGCGGGATATTCAAGACCAAGGACGAGAAGTGGATCAGGATGACGGCCTTCGGGCCCAGGGCCATGGACCGAATAGTGCAGCACATGGGCGTCGAGTACGACCAAGTCACCGAGGAGATGCTGCGGGAGAAGACGGCAGCCATGACCCGGGACGAGGCCGTGGCCTACTACACGGAGATGGGTCTGCCCTGCGCCCCCATCCTCCACGTGGACGAGACGGTGGCGGACCCCCACGTCAACGCCCGGGACATGTTCATGGAGATGGACCACCCCAAGGCGGGGAGGATCAAGCTCATCAAGTTCCCGGTCAAGTTCTCGGAGACGCCGGCCCAGATGAAGACGCCTGCACCCGTCCTGGGGCAGAACAACAACGAGATACTGAGCGCTCTCTTGGGCTTCACCGAGGAGAAGATCAAGGAGCTGGTGGGCAAGGGGGTCATAAGCTACCCCGGGTAGCGGGATAGCATCTCTTAAATTCCTATTCTTATTTATGGTTCATAGCGCCCCGGTAGCTCAGCGGTCAGAGCGGCAGCCTCGTAAGTTGTAGGTCGCGGGTCCGAATCCCGCTCGGGGCTCCACAATCAGGTTAACATCATCCGCCGATCTCCCTCTTTCTGAGAAGATGAGAGGACTTCTTTTAATACTTCAAAGACATAATCAAAAATATGTCTAAATGTCCTCAATGTGAAGGGGAGGTCCGTGAAGACGCCGCCTTCTGCCCAAACTGCGGGTACAACCTGAAGCAAGGCGAAGTAAGTGAAGCAGAGGCACCCGGGGAGAGAAAGAGGAGCTACACGGAGCACCTAACAATCGCGTACAACGTCGCGAACCAGAACCCAACGGTGTTCGTACCAGCAATATTAGCTGGAATAATCTCTTCCGGCCTAAACTGGCTAGGCCAGGGCTCACTAGGCGGTATGGCCATCCTGATATCAATAGTCGCAGCGATTATAGGCTTCATGCTATCCTTCGCGTCCCTCGACATGTCCAGGGACGCCTATAACCGGCAGCCCCTGGACCTCGGAGAGAGCATGAGATATGTCTCAGGCAGGTTCCTAGAGTTCATCATAGCCGCCATTGTGGGTGGTATAATGTCCATAACCATAATACTGATCCCGGTAGTCGTCCTCATGTTCAGCATCATGGTCATCGATGAGACTGGTTTAACCAACTCCCTCTCCAAGGCCTTCAAAGTTCTGGGGGCCGACCTATCCGACATCCTGCTCATCCTTCTCGTGAACATCCTCGGCTCCTTCATCATCAGCTATGTTCCCCTGGTGTCAGGTCTCCTCAACTCGGCCCTCAACGTGATAATCGGCCTGGCCTTCATCGACCTGTACTACAACTATAAGAGATCGGCACAGGGATAGCGCCAGACTAGTCGTGGGGCACAGCCCCCACACCTCTTCCCAGGGGCATACTGGCATCCTCGTAAGCTGTAGACTTGGGCCCGAATCCTGCTACCTAAAAATCGACCGATACCCATTTTAAGGCTGTTTTTAACTTCACCTTGGTGTAAACAGTGGCCAAGTACATCCTGCTATCAACGCTGACACCCGAGGGACAGAGGACCCTGAAGGAGAAACCCGAGCGCATCAAGGAGGTCAACAAGGAGATCGAGGCCTACGGCGTCAAGGTGCTGGAGCAGTACGCTGTCCTGGGTCCCTACGACTTCGTCAACCTGGTGGAGGCGCCGGACAACGACGCGGTCTTCAGGATGAGCGTGGAGTTGGGCAGCAGGGGCACCATAAAGATTCTGAGTATGCCCGCGGTGCCCATAGACAAGCTCATCAAGTCCCTCAAGTAACCCCCATTTTTTATGTACCAGCTTGAAGCCACGCTGGTCGCCCAGTTACCTTCATAATCCGCCGCCCACCCTCCAACGGTATGAAGATCATAGGCGTAGTCGGCGGCCCGAGGAAGACCGGGAACACGGCCAGGCTCGTGGAGGAGGTCCTGGCGGGGGCCCGGGAGGCGGGCCACGAGACCCACAGATTCTACCTCGGCGAGATGGAGATAAGGCCCCTGGACCACGACGGCGGGGGCTACGTTTACCCCGAGGACGACTTCGAGTCCATGATGCCCCACTTGGAGACCATGGGGGGCATAGTCATGGGCACCCCCATATACTAT
>DATKWY010000125.1:0-2416 GCA_035529295.1 Candidatus Desulfaltia sp.
TGGTGCCGCCGGCCGAGGACGAGTACGCGGTGGACACGCTGGCCCTCGGAGACACGGTGCTCATGGCGGAGGGCTACGACACCGCCCAGCAGATGGTCAAGGAGGTGGGTTTCGAGGTCGTCAGCCTCGACGTATCGGAGATACAGAAATGCGACGGAGCTCTAACCTGCCTCAGTATCCTATTCTAAATCTGTTAGCTGGCTGGTATACATTTTTTCTATACTCATAGACATTCTAAACCATGGTACAGTATGAGCCCATCGGGGTGATCAAGACACCATACAAGGAGAAGAAAGGCACACCCATACAGCCCGCCGGCGCAAGAGACGTAAGGGGCAGGATAGAGCTGGACCCGAAGCACGTCGACGGCCTCAAAGACCTCGACGGGTTCAGCCACATCATCCTCGTCTACCACTTCCACAGGACAGACGGCTACAGCCTCCACGTCCGGCCCTACATGGACAACATGAAACGCGGCGTCTTCGCAACCAGGATACCCGGGAGACCCAACCCCATCGGCATCTCAGTCGTCAGGCTCGACATGGTCGAGGGCACCACCCTCCACATAAGAGACGTGGACATGCTGGACGGCACACCCCTCCTCGACATCAAGCCCTACGTCCCCGAGTTCGACAGCGTCCCCGACGCCGAGATCGGGTGGCTCACCATGCGGGTCCAAGGAGTGCAAAAAACAAAGTCCGATGGAAGAACAAAGTAACAAAACAGATCTGGCCACCAGCAGGATCAGCCTCGGGAAACTCTTATTCCATGTAACTAGGAACATCCAAGATTTTTTTTCTCGTTATTCCAACCTACATGATACAAATGGAGGGCAAGCTCTAAGAGCCGCCAAAGCAGAGAAACAAGGCATGAGGCTCAAAAAGCACCTAAAATACAGCGCAGAGGCAAAGTGGAACCACATGACAGGGGGAACCGCACACCTAGACGGCTTCACACAGGACTTCGACACCCCACGAGAGTATGATGGAAACGAGACCGCCCCCTGCCCAGACCAGCTATTCATGGCGAGCCTCGCAGGCTGCATAATAAACACCTTCAACTACTACCGCCGAATCCTCGACGCCGAAACACGAGACCTAACGGTAAACGCATCATCAGACATCGAACTCAGTAACACAAACGGCTACAGAGTAACCGGCATCAATATAGACATACAGGTATGGAGCGACCAAGAAAACCAAGAGCTGAACCAGAAATGCGCGGAACGAGCCACAGAATACTGCCACCTCACCAAAAGCATCGAACAGGCCATCCCCACAACCACCAAGATAACGCTCCACATAGAGTAACAATTATCACCCCACACCCCACATCTCACACACATTGAACACAGTAGGCATCCTCGTAGTGGGTAACGAGATACTGGACGGCGTCGTCCTCGACACCAACAGCCAGTGGATAATCAACCACCTCAAGCCCCTGGGACTCCAGGTCCACGAGGCCATCACCGTCAGGGACGACGTACAGGAGATAGGGGCCGCCCTCAACTGGCTCCTTGAGGACGGCTGCGGCCTGGTGTTCACCACCGGGGGACTGGGGCCTACCCACGACGACATGACCCTCCACGGAGTGGCACACGGGCTGGGGCTGCCCCTGGAGCTGGACCAGGCTTCCCTGGACATAGTGACGCGCCAGTACAAGATGCTCCACGAGCGGGGCATCATAGAGAGCGGGGAGATCACTGACAGCCGCAGGAAGATGGCCATACTCCCCCGGGGCTCCAAGCCCCTGGACAACAGGGTAGGCGGCGCTCCCGGGGTCCTCCTGGAGACACGGGGCTCCACCATAATCTGCCTGCCCGGGGTCCCCCTGGAGCTGAAGTGGATATTCGACGACCAGGTAGCGCCGATACTGAAGAGTATGGTGAGGGAGGTCTACGCCGAGAGGATCGTGGCGCTGCCCCTCCGGGACGAGTCCACCCTGGCCCCCATCATCGACCAGGTCATGGCGGAGGCACCCGGCGTCTACGTCAAGTCCCTGGTGAAGCCCTACGGGGAGAAGGGCATCCGGCTCTGGGTCAGCTCCCTGGGCGAGGATCAGGGCGAGGTGGAGGCCAGGGTAAGCAAAGCCGTGGACCGCCTGGTGGAGCTCACCCGGGAGAAGCTGCCCAACGGGTGACCCAACCCCATATATTCTTGATAGGAGTCAAGTCTTCAGAGAGCTGTCCCACGTGAAAGTAACGGAACTGGACGTACCGAACCAGGTAAAACGCATCCTAGCCGACAAGGGCCTCAAGGAGCTGTACCCTCCCCAGGCAGACGCCATAGAGACCGGGGTGCTAGACGGGGGAAACCTTGTCCTGGCGAGCCCAACGGCCAGCGGCAAGACCCTCATCGCCGAGCTCTGCGCCATGAAGCACGTCTTGGAGAGAGGCGGCAAGGTGCTGTACCTGACG
>DATKWY010000126.1:0-2045 GCA_035529295.1 Candidatus Desulfaltia sp.
GGCCCCATCAGGACGAGGCCCAGCATGGAAGCCGTGAGAGAGACAGCCGACCTCCTGTTAAAGGCTGAGAGGCCTGTGGTGGTGGCCGGCGGGGGCGCCTTCATCAGCGGCGCCGGCCCCAGGCTCGTGGAGTTCGCCGAGCTCATGGGTGCGCCTGTGCTCACCACGCCCAGCGGAAGGGGCTGCATCCCCGAGGGCCATCCCCTGGCTGTGGGCTTGGTGGGCCTGTACCGGACCAGGGTGGGTAAGCGGGTTTACCAGGAGGCGGATGTGGTGCTGAGCCTGGGGTCTAGGAACGAGGAGTTCCAGACCGCGTCATGGTCCTATTATCCAGAGGGCGCCAAGCTCATCCAGATGGATATAGATGCTGATGAGCTGGGCCGGAACTGGAGGCCGGATGTGCCGGTGGCGGGGGACGCGCGGCTGTTCCTGGAGGACCTGATCAGGGCGGTTAAGGGTAAGGCTAGGAAGACTCCGCTGAAGGAAAGGCCCCGGGTCAAGTCCATCGTGGAGGCTAAGGAGGCTTACATGGCTGAGGTGGAGGCCGAGGTGATGGCCGAGCCCAAGGTGAAGTCCAAGAGGGTGGTCTACGAGGCGTGCAAGGTCTTCGGCTCAGGCACCGTGCTGGTGAACGAGAACGGCAGCCAGGACCTGTGGAGCTACTACTACCCCTATTTCAGGGTCCTGGACTACGACGGGTGCGTGGCGCCTGCGGAGCAGACCTGCATGGGTCTGGGGGTGGCCGGGGCCATCGGCGCCAAGCTGGCCGTCCCCGACAAGAAGGTGATATGCACCACTGGGGACGGCGCCTTCCAGATGTTCGCCAAGGAGCTGCCCACCGCCGTCCAGTACCGGGCCCCCGTGACCTGGATCGTGTTGAACAACTTTAGCCTGGGATGGATCAAGCTCCACCAGTGGGCCAACAGAGAACGATACATAGCCGTGGACTTAGAGGCTCAGCCCGACTTCGTTAAGCTGGCTGTGGCCTGCGGCTGCTACGGGGAGCAGGTGACTGAGGCTGTGGATATCCGGGGGGCCCTTGAGCGGGGGCTGAGTAGGAACCTTGAGGGGGTTCCGGCGGTTCTGGATTTCGTTGTTGAGTCCATGGACTTCCCGGAGGGCTTCAAGGAGTTTCACCCAGCCATCTTCGGCTAGACCCTGAGTATGGGGCAGGTCATGCAGTGGATGCCGCCCCACCCCTTCCGTAGCTCCTCTCCGGGTATCTGCACCACGTCGATGCCCCGTTCTTTAGCTTCCTTCATGACCCTGGGGTTCCCCGTGTAGTGGAGCGCCAGGTCGGGGGCTACCGTCAAGAAGTTTGCGGCCATGTCCCTGCACTCCTGGTCGGTGATCTCCAGGATGTCCCAGCCCTCCTCTCGGAGCCACTCCATGAAGCTGCCGTCCCAATTCTCGTTTCTGGTCCTGAAATGGGTGGGCAAGGCCTCCATGACTTCCGGGTGGCTGAGGGCCACCTTGCCGGGCAGCTCGGCGAACTCTCCGTCTATGTGTACTATGCCCTTGGGCATGTCCAGGGTGATCCAGAGGTCTACAAGGTTGTGGCTTAGGAGGTGGTCGCCCATCTGGTCTAGGGCGCCCTGGGTGGATCTGTCGCAGAGGCCGGCTACGGCTGCTCCGCCGTCCAGCATGGCGAAGCCTCCGCCCTCGAAGGTGTCGGGCTCGCGCATCTCCAGGGCTATGGGGACGCCCAGGGCCGTGTGGGCGGCCTTGATGACGGGGGTCTCCAGGCGCCTTGTGGGTAAGCCCATCCTGAAGAGGAGGGCTCCGCCGTCGGTCACGGTGCTGCTGTCCCTTACGAAGACCAGGTTGGGGCACCTATAGCTCTGCTCGTACGCCACCTTGTCGTCTTTGACCAGGTCTCTCACCTGTAGGACCTCGACGCCGGCCTCCTCTAAGGCGTCAACTAGCTCCTGGTGGTCGCTGATGAACCGTTTGGTGTCCACGGGCATCTCAAAGTGGTGGGGCTCGGGGTCCCTGTTGGCTATCTCCAGCTCCTTGCCGGGGTGGTGGACCATGACCCGTTTGAG
>DATKWY010000127.1:0-5977 GCA_035529295.1 Candidatus Desulfaltia sp.
GGCCCCATAGGGCCATGGCTACCCAACCACCTGACCCTGGCCATGAGGCTCATGGAGGCCATCAAACTTAGCGGCGTGGACATCAAGGTAGTGAACGGCGCATTCCCGGACGCCACCAACGTGGTCCTGGGCAAGCTGGGGATGGCCCCCGTCTGCGGAGGCGGCAACATGGACTTGGGCGTCTTCAGGTTCAAGCGAATCATCGCCAGGGATATGGGGGTTCCCTTCCGCAGCGTCAGGATATACGGCGTCGGCCACCACGGGACCTTCTACACAAAGCGCATGGACGCCCCCTTCTGGGTGAAGATCATGGTGGACGGTGAGGACGTCACCGGCAGGTACCCCAACACCAAGCTCCGGGACATGTACGCGGCCGCTGGCTACGCGGCCAGCGTCCAGTACTCTGGGGCCCTGGTGGACCAGATGAGGACAGCGGCAAGCTTCCTAAAGAACGTCCTGGCCATCTACTACGACACCCGGGAGACCCAGGAGTGCGTCCCGGGACCCAACGGGCTGCCCGGCGCCTACCCGTGCAGGCTGGGCGAGGACGGGGCCGAGGCCGTGGTCCCCGACATCAGCTTGGAGGAGGCCATCAGCATCAACGAGGCGGGGGGCCAGTTCGACGGCATCGAGCGCATCAAGGACGATGGCACCGTGGTGTACCGGGACGAGAACGTCCGGTATATGCGGGAGGTTGTGGGCTACGAGTGCAAGGAGTTGAAGCCTAAGGAGTCTGAGGAGCGAGCCAGGGAGCTGGAGAAGCTGCTTAAGAAGCTGTACGACAAATACCACGTGAGCAAGTAGACGCCTCACATTTTATAACTCAGACCCCCTCTTCTCCTTCGGCGAAGGATTTGACGGACAGCATCCTGATTATAGGCTCCGCGGGAAGCGTGGGCCACGACATGATGTACCAGATAGCCTCCATGGGGCAGCCCATAAAGGTGGTGGGCGCAGACATTGACGAGGCGAAGGGCAGGTTCGAGATAGAGGAGAGCCTCCACACGGCTCACAACTTCGGGTTCTACCCGGACCTCAGCTTCACCAAGATCAACCTCTTCGATATAAACGAGACAGCCGAACTCCTGAAGGAGCTCCAGCCTAAGGTCATATGCAACCTGGCGAGCCTGGGCAGCTGGTGGATAACCCGGCTCCTGCCTCCCGAGGACTATGAGAAGATCGGCCCAGTGGGGCCGTGGCTACCCAACCACCTAACACTGGCCCACAAGCTGATGCTGGCGGTGAAGAAGAGCGGCATCCACACCAGCGTCGTGAACGGGGCCTTCCCGGACACCACCAACGTGGTGCTCAGCAGGCTGGGGCTGGAGCCGGTGTGCGGCGGAGGAAACATGGACCTGGGGCTCTCCAGGGTCCAGAGGATAGTGGCCCGGGAGCTCAAAGTGCCCTACAGAAGCGTGAAGATCTACGGCGTCGGCCATCACGGCTCCTACTATACTGCGAGAATGGGCGGACCCTTCTGGGTCAAGATCATGGTGGACGGGGTGGATGTCTCAGATAGGTTCCCCAACGAGCGCATCACGGAGCTTTACCAGGGGCAGGGCTACGGTGCTGTAACCCAGTACAAGAGCGCCGTGGTGGACCAGATGAGAACCGCCTCCAGTTTCCTGAAGCACGTCCTGGCAATCTACTACGACACGGGGGAGGTGCACACAGCCGTAGCCGGAGCGAAGGGGCTGCCCGGCGCTTACCCGTGCAGGCTCTCCGAGAAAGGGGCCGAGATCGTGTTACCCGGCATCAGCCTGGAGGAAGCCATCAGCATCAACGAGGCGGGGGGCAGGATAGACGGCATCGAGAAGGTGAAGAGCGACGGCACCGTGGTGTTCTGCGAGGAGAACGTCAGTCACATGCGGGAGGTCGTGGGCTACGAGTGCACAGAGCTGAAGCCCAAGGACAGTGAGGAGCGGGCCCGTGAGCTGAACACCCTCCTCAAGAAACTGTACGACAAATACAACGTGCAAGCGTAGAGGAGCCGCCTATAGGAGGGCTACCTCCCTCATTTTATGGCACGCCACCGCGGAACTGTACATGCCGTCGCATGAGACCCTGAGCAGCTCCTCTAGGTCCTTCAACGCGTTCTCCACAACGGCCCTTGGTATCGCCGGTGAGCCGTCCACGAACATGGCCACGTTCACCGTATCCACGGTTATCTTGGTCTCCTCGCAGTCGCGGTAGTTCCAGCGCCTGGTGAGAACCCTGGCGTCGTCGGCGTACACCACCTCGCCCGGGTATGTCTCCTCGGCTGCCGCTGGCCCGAGAGGTATAAACTCCTCGCCGCCCTCCGAATGCCTGAGAACGATGTCTCCTCTGACCCGGTCCAGGTCGAAGCCCCCCATGGGCACCAGGTGCCTCACCGAGACGGCGTTGTAGGCGTCCACTGCCGAGTTGACTCTGGGCAGGGCCCCCTCCTTCAGGGCCCTCCTGGCCAGGGCCTCAGCTGAGGGCCGGTAGTCCCCAGCCTTGGTGCCGAAGCTCCTGTACATCTCCCTCCAGGAGGCGATGAAGGGGTGGCGGGTAGCGGGGCCGTCCCCCAGCTTGCCAGGGAGGGCCTCCAGGGATTCTCGTTTCGCCTCCTCTACGGCGGGGTGGACAGACGCGTTCTTCAAGCCTCTGCCAACGAGGACACCTATGTGGACGCCGGGGTAACCCTCCAGGACCTTTGCCCTGAACCTCATGGCATAGATTGGGCCGTGCCACCTGTAAATTTATCCCTAGAGGATGCGGACCTTGGTGGAGTTGAACACCGGGCCGCCGCCTATCTTCTGGGGGGTGCCCGGGGTGAGGCCGTTCTGTGGCCTTCCCTCCCCGTCCACCAGCTCCCTGGACATCCAGAGAACCCCTGGGCGAACCCGATCAGTGACCTTGAAGGTGACGCCGAGGCTGCCCAACTCGTTCACAAGGGTGCCTGTGTCACCGTCCCGTACGCCGTTCCTCTCGGCGTCCATGGGGCTTATCCACGCCTCCGTCGGGTTCTCACCGTAGACGTCCCTGAACTGGGTGTGGGTGTACCTGGGGACGGAGCTGTTCAGCAGAGTGAGTTCGCCGGGGGCCTCACCCAGTTCGATCTGCCTGGGCAGAGCCGTGACCCCCTCCGGGGCCGCGGAGGAGGCGAACTCTATCCTGCCCGTGGGGGTCTGGTACTGGTCCCGGGGCCTGGCCCTGAGCCTGAGCTGAGCCCCCTCCAGGTAGTCCCGGAAGCCTCCGTCAGCGAAGGCGTCCTTGAGCACCTTCTCGGCCTCCGCCCACGGGTCCGCGTAGACCCAGGGCTCCTTCACGCCTACGCGGCGGCCCAGCTCCCTCATGACCCACACCTCGTCCCGGCTCAGCCTCTCGGGCTCCACCGCCTTGAAAGCCTTTCTCACGTGGGGGTGGCTGTCGCAGAGGACCACGTCGTCCTTCTCCAGGTAGGTGGGGGCGGGCAGAACCACGTCCGCATGGTCGCTGGTCTCCGTTATGTGGGTCTCGTGGACGGCCAGGAAGACGTCGTCTCGCCTGAGCCCCTCTGCGACGCTGCCGCTGTCGGGGAGGGTGAGGGCCGGGTTCATGCCGAAGACGTAGACGAACTTGAACTCGCCTCGGGCCAGCCTCTCTCCGATGCTGATCTGGCTCACCGTCTTCGGCTTGTGGGTGAGCAGCGAGTCGCCGCTCATGTCTCCGCCCAGGTATCTGCTCCCGCTGTTGGTGTAGTAGAAGCCCCTGTGCTGCCCCAGCAGGGCTGGGAGGAGGGACACGGCCCGTACAGCCTCGGCTCCCGCATGGCTCTTCTGGAGGCCTAGTCCAATCATGAAGACTGGGGGCTTGACCTCGGCCAGGGTGTCGGCCAGCTCCGTCACCCCGTCCCATTTGACCCCAGTGGTGTGCTCAACCCGTTCAGGTGTCCAGCTGAGGGCCTCATCCCTGTAGGCCTCGTAGCCGCTGGTGTGGGCTCCAACGAAGTCTTGGTCTACCTGCCCCTCGGTGATGAGGCGACGGGCGACGCCGTAGCAGAGGGCCACATCGGAGCCCGGCTTAGGGTAGAGCCACAGGTCGGCCATGTCTGTGCTCTCGCTCCTCCGGGGGTCTACCACAACGATGACGGCGTCCCTCTCCCTCCTAGCCCTCATGGCAATGGCCCACATGTGGGGCGAGCTGTGCCTGGCGTTGAAGCCCCAGAACACTATGACGCGCCGTTCCAGGAGCTCCTCGGGCTCCACACCGTAGCTTAGGCCGTAGTGGAGCTGCAATGCTGCGTGGCCCGAGGCGCTGCACACCGTGTAGTCTGTTCTGGTGGCTCCCAGGGCGTTCCAGAGGCGTTTGCTGAACTCTGATGTGATGAGGCCTGTGTTGCCCGCGTAGTCCAGGAGGAGGACGGACTCTGGGCCATGGGTCTTGATGGTCTCCTTCAGCTTTGACGCTGTGAGGTCCAGGGCCTCGTCCCATGTGGCGAGCCTGAACCCCGGGGACGTCTTGCTCAGCCTGATGTAGGGGTTGAGGACCCGCTTCATGCTGTACACCCGCTGGGGGTCGCCGTGGGCCCGGGGGCACGTGATGCCAGCCGTGACGGGGTTCTCGCCGCTGGCTCTGACCTTGGTTATGGTGTCCTCCTGGATCTCCACGTCCAGGAAGCAGGCGTCGGGGCAGTCCCGGGCGCACATGGTCTTGACGATCCTCATGTGGGTTCCTCAATAACTTGGGTGGCTGCCTGTTATTATTTTCTGGTGAGGTCGGGCTTAAACCACTCAATCGTTGCACGTTTAGGTTAATTTTCAATTCCCTTTAACCCAAAGATATATTAAGCGCGTAAGCGAGTTAGGGCTTTAAATTGGTGTAAGTAATGGGTTTCCGTTCAAAGTTCGAGAATGCGGAAAAAGCCCTCACCTTTAACGATGTTCTGCTTCTACCCGGCTGGACCACCCTGGAGCCCAACGAGGCCAATGTCGGGTCCAGGGTCACGAAGAATATTCAGGTAAACGTACCCTTCATCGCGTCCCCCATGGACACAGTCACGGAGGCCGAGATGGCCATAGCCCTCGCCAGGGAGGGCGCCCTCGGCGTGCTCCACAGGAACTGCAGCGCCAAGGAGGAGGTGGACATGGCCCGAAAGGTGAAGCGGGCCGAGGCCGTCATCATCAGGGACGTGGTCACCGTGGGCCCTGACACCACGGTGGAGGAGCTTCTGAAGCTCATGGAGGAGCACAACATCAAGGGGTTCCCCGTCGTCGAGCAGGACGACAGGCTGGTGGGCATCGTCACCTGGAGGGACGTCCGCCTGGCTGAGAGCAGCCTCAAGGTGAGGGACGTGATGACCGAGGAGGTCATCACGGGCACAGAGGAGACGGGCCTGGAGGAGGCCATGAAGATCCTCCACGAGCACAGGATAGAGAAGCTGCCGATTATAGATGATCAGCGGCGGGTGAGGGGCCTCATAACCATGAAGGACATCACCCTCAAGGATACCTACCAGGAGGCTATAAGGGACGAGGAGGGTCGCCTCATATGCGCGGCCGCTATCAGCCCCTTCGACCTTCCCAGGGCGCAAGCCTTGGAGAAGTACGTGGACGTACTGGTCCTGGACGTGAGCCACTTCCACAACAGGAACTGCTTCGAGGCAACCAAGCAGATCCTGAAGGAGGTGAACGCCGAGGTGGTCGTGGGCAACATAGGCACCTTCAAGGCGGCCGAGGACATCATCACCCAGCTGGACGGGGTCGCCGGCCTCAGGGTCGGCATAGGCAGCGGCAGTATCTGCAGCACCAGCGTGGTGACCAGGGCCGGGGCTCCGACCCTGTTCGCCACCAGCCAGGTGGCGGACGCCGTCAAGCAGTACGGCGCAGACATACCCATCATAGCTGACGGCGGTATGAGGAACCCCGGGGACGTGGCGGTGGCCATGGCCGTGGGGGCATCGTGCGCCATGATGGGTAACGTCTTCGCAGGGTGCCGCGAGAGCCCCGGAAGGCTCGTCGCCTTGGAGGGCCGC
>DATKWY010000128.1:0-6923 GCA_035529295.1 Candidatus Desulfaltia sp.
CGGAGACGTGACTCTGGTGGCGTCGGGGATGCTGGTGTTCAACTGCCTTAAGGCCGCAGAGATGCTCAAGGAGAAGGGTCTGGATGTCAGGGTGCTGAACATCCACACCATCAAGCCTCTAGATGAGGGCATACTGGTGAAGGCCGCTGAGGAGACGGGAGCCATTGTAACCGTGGAGGAGCACCAGGTAATCGGGGGCCTGGGCGGAGCCGTCTGCGAGGCCCTCTCGGAGAACCGCCCCGCGCCTGTGTACAGGCTGGGGGTCCGGGATGTGTTCGGTCAGAGCAGCAGGACCATGGGTGAGCTCCTGGAGCTCCACGGGTTGACGTCTGAGAAGATCGCTGCTTCAGCCGAAAACGTTATCAAAAAACGCGGCTGATCTGGTCACCATGGAGTTCTACATAGACACCGCCGACGTGGCCCAGATCAAGAAGTACTGGGACATGGGCGTCATCGACGGCGTCACCACCAACCCAACACTCATCGCCAGGAGCGGCCGCAACTTCAGTGAGGTGGTCCAGGAGATCACCAGTATCGTGAAGGGCCCCATAAGCGTGGAGGCGGTGAGCACCAAGGCCGAGGACATAGTTGAGGAGAGCAAGAGGCTAGCCGAGTTCGGTGAGCACATTGTTGTTAAGGTGCCCATGACTGGTGAGGGCCTCAAGGCGGTGAAGGAGCTGACGAGGCTGGGCATCAAGACCAACGTCACCCTGGTCTTCTCGGCGTCCCAGGCCCTCCTGGCCGCCAAGGCGGGGGCCACCTACGTGAGCATCTTCGTGGGCCGACTGGACGACAGAGGCCACGAGGGTATGGACGTGGTCTACGAGGTGTGCAGCGTCCTCTCCAACTACGACATGCCGACGAAGCTCATCACGGCCAGCATCAGGCACCCCAGGCACGTGGTCGATGCCGCATTGGCAGGGTCCCACGTGGCCACGGTGCCCCCGGGCATACTTGACAAGATGCTGGAGCACCCCCTCACCGATGAGGGGCTGAGGCTGTTCGCCCAGGACTGGGCCAAGGTGGACAAGGCCTAACCCAAACATTGTTAAACGCCCCTTTCCTCCATTCTCCGATCCGCCGCTTGAACAGACGCGTCCTGCTTGTCCTGCTGGTTCTCCTCAGCCTGGTTCCGCCCGCCCAGGCCAGAGCGTCCGAGTACAAGTACACCTTGACCTACGTCCTCGAGAACAGAGGGCAGGGGACCCTGGAGCTGGCGGAGGAGGACCTCACTGTGCCCCTCTTCATGAACTCTTCCACTCAGACGGTCAAGGTTGAGGAGTCCTCAGTAGGATACATGTCGGGCAACGTGGACCCGGACGGTAACAGGGGTGCGGTGATGACCCTGGGGAGAACCATGGCCCCGGGGCAGTCCACCACCTTCACCATGACGTTCACCATAGAGTCGGACAGCAGGCCTGTGCCTGGCTTCGACCACGGTGAGGCCGACGGGTTCTCATCCATACCACCCAGCCTTGTTGACCAGTACACGGGAGCCACGGAGACCTTCAGGAGCGACGACCCTGATATTGCTGCTAAGGCGTTGGAGGTGGCGGGGGACGCCGAGACGGTCCTGGATGCCCTCGTCCTCCTCATAGAGTCCGTTACCGGGGAGACCGCCTACTGCAACTTTGAGGTCCCCAGGTACCCCAACATAACCCTCTCGGAGGGCCTGGGGGACTGCGACGACCAGTCCATCCTTCTCATATCCATGCTGAGGAGCTTGGGGATTCCCGCCTACCTACAGGTAGGCATATACATACACTCCAGCATCGATGACTCCCAGACCAGCTGGCAGGGGCACCTCACCAACGCCCGCAGGGGCGTTGGGTGGCATGGGTGGGCTGTGGTCTACGTTCCCCCGTGGGGCTGGGTGCCCGTGGACCTCACCCTGACCTCTGAGAAGAGCGGGTTGGAGCTCTTGAAGAAGGCGCCTGAGTACGCGGGCAACGTCGTGGCGGCCTTCAACGTCTCGGAGCAGCCCTACATCGGCGACACGTTGACCACGAGGGCGCGGATCATAGGAAGCAGCCTCTACGCCTCGGTGACCGACGAAGCGGAGGAGGTCCACGACGGCGGCCTTGGGAGTGAGGTCTACCTGATAGCGGGTCTGGGGCTGGCGGTGACAGCCGCCATCGTCCTCATGTTCGTCTCGGGTCGGAAAGGCTCTGGCTGAAGCTTTCAAAGAACTGTTTTTAGTGCCACGGGGTCTCCCTGGGGGACGCATCTCCTCAGCCGCCTCAGGGCCCTCATCTCCTCGCCTCGCCCGAGCCTGGATGCCTCTATGCCGCTGCGCAGCACGTCCACGGCCTCATCCATGGCCCCCCTGTCCACGGGGAAGGGGACCCCGTCCTTGCCTCCGAAGGCGAAGTTGAACCTGACAGGGTCACGCCAGCTGGCCCTGTCACCGTACACCAGCTCCGCCACTAGAGCGAGGCCTCTGACGGTGCCCGGCCCTACCCCTTTGGTGGAGATCAGCTCCTCGTAGGTCCTGGGCTGGAACTGGTAGGCGGCCCGCACCGCGTCCCAGTTGACGCTCCTGGGCATCACCAGCGTCCTCCGCCCGGTCCAGCCGTCTAGCCTGCTCTGCCCCGCGGGGGCGGGCTCAGCCATGGCTCGCTTCAGCTTCTCGGGGTTGTCCCGCACCAGGTCCAGGCACGTGGACCTGGTCGTCCTGCTCTGGCTGCTGGTCATGTCCAGGGCCTCCTCCAGCCGTGTGGGGCACAGGATGGCCCCCTGGGGCTCCTCGATGAAGCCCCGGTGCTCCAGGCCCCAGTGGTAGCGGCGGGCGTTTCCCAGCCCCTCGTTTATGCCCTGCTGGACCACGATCCAGCGGCCCCTCTCGTCGAAGATGAGGCAGTGGTGGTAGAGCTGGTACCCGTCTTGGACCAGGCTGTTGTCTACCTTGGCGCTCATCCTGCTGGCGTATACGAGGCCGTCAACCTTGTATCCGCTGAGGCCGTAGACGCTCCCCATCTCCCTGATCTCCTGAGGCGTCCTGAGGCTGGTCCTGCCCTTACCGTCGCAGACGGTGACGCCCTTCCCCTCCCTGTCCTGGGCCTCCTTGAGGGCCCCACAGGTGACTGTGGTGGTGCCGCTGCTGTGCCAATCGTAGCCCAGGACGCAGGCCAGGCTCTGAAAGAACCAGGGATCACCCAGCCTCTTCAGGAGCCCCAGGGTGCCGTACTCGTCTATGACGATGTCCGTGATGCACTCGGCCAGCTGAACCATGCGGCTGAACAGCCACCGGGGGGCCTTCCCCGGGTGGAGGGGAAGCACAGCTGATCCGGTGTAACCCATCGAGGCGTCCAAGGTGGACACACGTTAAAACGGTTAGGCACGGGGCTAGGGCTGGGACTCGGGTGAAAGTGCTACCCTATGAGGCGGCCGTACCTGTCTACTTCCTGGCGGCGGACACGGGTGCTGCTGATGGGTTTGCCGTCGTCTGCCAGCACCATGGTTATGACGAAGATGAGCAGCGGCTTCCTGCCCTGTTCGACCCGCATCTTGTTGATGACCTCGGCTGTGACCTCAGTCTCCTCGCTCACAATGAGTCCCTCCAGGATGTCGCTGTCTATGGTGGGCCCGAAGGGGTCCCTCAGGGGCACGATCTCGGCTCTCTCTAGGAAGCCTTTATCCTTCAGGAACTCCACGACGTCCCGGCGCCTGTTCTCGTAGCTGTCTATCTCGTGCTGCTTCTTCAAAGAGACGGCGAACTCGTCGGTGGTGACGCCGACGATGGCCCGCTCTCCAACGTTGAAGGTCTCCTCCAGGAGGAACCAGTGGCCCTTGTGCATTACGTCAAATGTTCCCCCGACAGAAACCCATCTCAGCCTGTTGTTGGACAAGCGGCTAGCTCCTGAACGCAGTATCGAATATGTCGGCACAATTAAGCTTTTTCACGTGTCGGAAGCGGAAAAAGGAGGTTAGTCGGCTATGAAGCACGTCATGGTGGAGTTGATGCCCTCTATGTGCCTTATGCGGTCGATCACCAGGGCTTGGAGCTCCGAGGAACTCTTGCCCTCGATGATGACGTAGGCGTCATAGGGGCCGTAAAGGAAGTGGGCCTCGGTGACCCCCTTCAGCTTGCGCAGCTTGTCTAGGACGTCCCTCTCCGAGGTGGGCTCCAGGGTGAGGAGAACCAGTGCTTTATCCATGGCCACCACTAAAAGCATTGGAGGCGGCCAATATAAACGCATAGAGGCGCTGCGAAATCATTAAATCCTGTCGAAACCTTCAATGAACGAAACCGAGGAACACAGTTTGGCCCCCGAATTCACTAGCAGGATATCAGGGTTCTACAAAAAGTCCGTGGAGGAACGCATAGGCGTCATCGCGGAGATGGTGGGTTTAACGGCGGAGGAGGTGGCCACCCTCAAGAGCAGGGGCGGCCTGAGCCTCGATGCCGCCGACCACATGACTGAGAACGTGGTGGGCACCATCGCGTACCCCTTCAGCGTGGCCGTCAACTTCAGGGTCAACGGCCGGGACTACCTGGTCCCCATGGCGGGGGAGGAGCCCAGCGTGGTGGCCGCGGCCAGCAACATGGCACGCCTCATGAGGGACGGCGACGGCGTCAAGGCGACAACCACGGACCCTGTGATGATCGGCCAAGTGCAGGTCCTGGACATCCCGGACATGAAGAAGGCCGTCAAAGCCATGGAGAAGAACAAGAAGACGCTGCTAGAGTCGGCCAACGAGCTGGACCCCGTGCTGGTGAAGTTCGGGGGCGGAGCCAAGGACATCGAGCTAAGGCCCATAGAGACGGAGATCGGCCCCATGCTCATAGTGCACATACTTGTGGACTGCAGGGACGCCATGGGTGCCAACGCCGTCAACACCATGGCCGAGGTCCTAGCCCCCACCATAGCCGAGATCACCGGCGGCCGCACACTCCTCAGGATCATCAGCAACCTGGCCGACAGGCGCCTGGTGACGGTGGAGGCCGTCGTCAAGAAGGAGGACATAGGCGGTGAGGACGCCGTGGACAACATAGTGGCTGCGTGGGCCTTCGCCGACGCTGACCCCTACAGGGCCGCCACCCACAACAAGGGCATAATGAACGGCATCGCGGCCGTGGCCCTGGCCTTCGCCCAGGACCACAGAGCAATCGAGGCCGGGGCCCACGCCTATGCGGTCAGGGACGGACAGTACCGCAGCATGAGCCGGTGGAGCAAGAACGGCGACGGCGACCTGGTGGGCACCATGACTCTCCCCATGGCCGTGGGCCTGGTGGGCGGAGCCACCCGAAGCCACCCCATGGCCCAGGTGGCAAGGAAGATACTGAAGGTGGAGAAGGCCGAGGACCTGGGCAAGATCATGTGCGCCGTGGGCCTGGCCCAGAACCTGGGCGCCCTCAGGGCCCTCACCCAGGAGGGCATCCAGCAGGGCCACATGAGGCTCCACGCCAGGAACCTGGTGGTCATGGCCGGCGCCACGGGTGACCTCATCGAGAAGGCCGCCACTGAGCTGGTGGACGGAGGGGAGATCAGGTTCCCCAAGGCCCAGGAGATCGTCAGGCGCCTGAAGGGCGAGGCCTAAGGGTGCCTGCTTGACCATAGAGATCGATGACGCGGGGACCGGTGACATCATCCACGGCGTCGTCATAGGGGCCTACAGGCCCGAGGACGACCACTTTCTCTACGACATGATCAATGTCCGCTACTTCCAGAAGCCCGTCTACGGCGACAAGAGGCACCTGAATGAGGCCCGCAGGATCGCGCTACGCCTCGTGGACCGACTGAGGCTGCGGGAGAACGAGAAGATAGTTATATGCACTGGGGACGTCCTCAACGAGGCCGCGGAGGCCCTCACCGAGGAGTACGGGGAGGACCACGTGGAGAGGGGGAAGATAGAGAATAGGGGCCAGTACCTGGTGGAGCTGGCCTACATGAATGAGCTCAGGAACATAGGGTACGAGCCCATAGAGGACCGAACCGAGCGTTGGGGGAAGAACTTCTGGCACATGTATAATTGGCTCAAGAAGGACCCGAGGGGCAGGCTCAGGTGGGCCAAGTCGGGGTTCCCCAACCTGAAAAAGTATCCGCTGTTCAAGTAGCCGAATAATCTTTTATCCAGCATCCATGCACCCTTAATTGAACCGTTATGAAGCCCTGGCTCCTCAACATACTGGCATGTCCAATAGACAAGCACCACCCCCTGGAAGCCTACTTCTACAGATGGGAGACCACCGTTGAGGAGATGGACAAGATTAGCAGGGAGGCCAGCGCACCCAGCCCCCACTTCAAGAAACAGTACGGCCACCTAGCGAAGCAGATAGAGGACGGCACCATAAGCCCGTCGTCCCTCAGGGTGATAAGGGATGAGACGGGGATGACTCCCGCATTGGAGCTGCTGGGAGAAACCAGGAAGTTCCTTGACCGGCTGGCCTACGTGGAGAAGCCCGAGGCGGCGGCACTCCTGAAGGAGTTCCCTGAGGGAGTTGACGTCATGTACAGGTACCTTAACCTGGTGGAGGTAGCAGAGGGCCTGCTCAGGTGCCCCGAGTGCGGCCGCTGGTATCCCATCGGCAGCGCCGTGGAGACCATCCCGGAGCTCATGCCAGACGATCTGAGAGAGCGGGACAGGGACCTGGAATGGCTGGGCAAGTGGCGTGAGAAGCTACCTGAGCACGTATTATCCGACGGCAGACCCTTCACCCTGTAGCCTCTCGGCTCTGTACTTCTCCAGGGTCCAGTAGCCCAGGCCCAATGCGAACCCGGTGACCACCATCTCGGCGTACAGTATGCCGTAGCCCACCGTCATCAACACCACGAAGTCTAAGGCGAAGTGGATGAGGATGGCCGCGGCCAGGTACCTCAGGTCCCGTTTCCTGAAGGATTCCAGCACCATCACTGAGAGGCTTATCTGGATGACGATTGCCATGAACCTCTCGTAGAAGCTTACGAAGGGCATGTAGAGGG
>DATKWY010000129.1:0-3099 GCA_035529295.1 Candidatus Desulfaltia sp.
CGAGGCTACGATCTCGGCTACAAACTTCACCTGTCGGTGGACCCGAAGCGGATCCTCCCGCTAGCATTCCTGGTCGCTCCAGCTAACGACAACGAGAAGAAGCACGCATCATCCCTCGTCGAGAGGACGAGAGAGGTTCTGGGGAGGGCCGGTGCGAGGTTGAGGAGGCTTATCGGTGACAGTCAGTTCAGCAGCGAGAGGGTTAGAAGCCTCGTCGAGGATTCGGTGATCCCGTACACCTCTAATCAGAGGGGTGTGGGTGTACTGAGGGTTGACAGGAGGTTCAGGACCCACGGACCAGAGGAGCTGGTGGCTGAGTACCATAAGAGGCCGATGGTGGAGTCGGCTTTCAGCTTCCTGAAGACCCAGTTTGGTTTAGCGGTGAACCGGGTTAGGGGCTTGGCGAATGTTTCGGTGTATGCATTGTTGAGTGTGCTGTGTCACGTGCTGGTCAGGGAGGCGGCGGAGAACGTGGGCCGGCCTGAGAAGGCGGTGTCGCCGACGTTTTTCAATACGTGAGTGGGGCTGTCTGGTGGCTGGGTCGGGGCGTGTCTAGGTGGTGCTGTGCGTGTATTCGTGTTAGGGGGCTTGGTTTCCTGTGTTTATTGGTCTAGTCGTGGTTTTTATGGGGGTTATCGCTGGTTTGATGGTTTGTTGTGAGTTTGATTTGTGGGCGGTGTTCATGTCGTGTATCTATTCAGGGATAAGGCAGCGCGTGCAGAGTCACACAAAAAAAAGAGGGTACTTTTTCGCTGAGGCTAAGGCGCGCCTGTTGACCTGATTGCCAGGTGGTGCATGAACCAGCGGTTCAGCATCGCCAAGTCGCAGGACATGTCGTTCGTCCAGAAGTAGTTGTAGTCGTGCACCCCGAAGGCGATGAGCAGCCACTGGTTCGCGGCGTAGCTCTGCGTCGAGAACAGGTGCGAGTATCTAAAGTCGCCGGGGTTGGCGTAGGCTACCTTGCCCGACCAGCAGCAGTCGCACTCACCCATGTGGAAGTCCAGGAGGGTGCCGTAGCGGCGGCCCCCAGCCGGATAAAATACCTCCATGTAGGGCTTGCTCCTCTGGTATACGTCGATGTCCGACCAGCCCCACTCGTCCTCCATGCACCCATTGTACCGGCCGTCGATGTTCTGCAGGTAGAGCCATGCCTCCACCATGCCCGCGGCGGGCATCCTGTACCAGACCCAGACCTCGCTCAACGCGTTTGTGTATGCGTAGTCAGAGTCGTCGGAGCCGTAGAGCCACATCTGGCACTGGGTGCCTATCTGGCCCGTGTACCTGTTCTCGTAGTGTGACGCCGACCTGCCGCCCCGGGTCCCGTACGACCACTGAGTGCCCCACTCGTCCACGTAGGGCGGGTACGCCCAGGTCCAGGGGTTGTGGGTCTCCTTTGGCGTCTCCTTGGGGTCAAGTATTACGTATGGAGCCTCCTCCTTGGGCTCCAGCTGCAGCCTTAGGGCCTCGCCGGACCTCTTAATGTAATCCTTCTGGACGCTCTCAGCCTTCTTCAGGTCCACGCCCAGCGTGGCTACGTACTCCTGTGACTTCTTGACCAGGCTTCTCCTGAACTCCTTCTCCTTTAAGAGGCCGTCGGTCGTCGCCCTGTACTTCACCGGTATGTCCGCGATGCTCTTCATGGTCTCGTTGTGGCGGCTTGTGTACGTTCTGAGCTGAGTCTTCGGGATGAGGGCCTGGATGTCCTTTACACAGCCTTCGCTCAGCTGGTTCAGTGTGGTGGTCAGGGTACTGTTGACAGCCTGTATGCTCTTCTGCCTTTCGATGAATGCGTCAGCTGCTTGCAGCCTCTCTTTAACTGGCACTTCGCTTATGTTTGTTGTCAAAACGCTCACCAACTATGAGCCTATTTAGCAAGATTTTCAGCCAGATATTTATTGATTCTGTTAAACGATAAATGCATTATCTTAATCTACTGGTGATGCTAAATGTATATATGACACAAAGGGAGCTTATAAACCAGTTACGCGCGCGGGCTAATTCAATAATTCATGAGGTTTATTGGGGGCCCGAATCTTCTGCTTCTTGATGGGAAAAACGAAGATCGGTTCCCCCAAACTACTGTTCAAAAACCTAGATTTAACACCGATCCAACCCATCCTCTGGACCGGCCTTCACAAAGAAGGCCCAGGAAGACCAGTACAGTACAACCCGGAGTGCGACCTAAGAGCCCTCATGCTGAGACAGCTCCTCCAGATACCCTACATCAAAGACCTCTCAAAATGGCTGAGAAGAGACTCCTACCTCAGAAAGGCCTGCGGATACGGCAAAAAGGCGCCCTGCGCGGCCCACTTCACCCAGATGAAGAAACGAGTAGGAGCCGAAGGCTTCCGCATCATCGAGGCCTGGCTACGACACGAGGCCCTCAAGCATAGGAGAAGCCAGCCCCTGAGCGCAGCAGGCCTAGTACAGGCCGCCTGCGTCGACGGCACCGACCTACCAGCCTGGAGCAGCCGGGACCCCCACGACACAGGCCGAGGCCTGGGCGACCCTGACGCCCGTGTAGGCCGAGGCAAGAAGGGCTTCAGCCTCGGCTACCTGAGCCTCCTCCTCGACGACATCGAGGGATTCCCCCTGGGCCACGTGGAGGCAGCGCTGAACGTGAACGAGAAGCAGCTCGTGGAGACGCTTCTCCTCAAGGTGCTGGGCGAGTCCATGGAGGTGGAGCTCTTGGCCGGGGATAGCCAGCTGGAGTCCCAGACGGTGTTCGATCTCCTCGAGTCCCTGAAGATCAGTCACATCATCGCCTGGAGAAAGCTGAAGGGCCGCGTGAACCCGCCTGAGGTGCTCTCGGTTAAGGACCGGATCGATGTGGAGGGCCCCGAGTGGCTGAGGGCCGTTTACAAGCGGCTCAGGGCGGCGGCTGAGAGCTTCAACGGCAGAGCCAAGTGCAGGCTGGGTTTTCAGCGGCTGACGTGGCAGGGACTGGAGAACGTGGGCATCCATGTGGGTCTGGTGTTGATGGTGGTGTACGCCGTCTGCATAGCCGCCTACGGGATTGGGCGGCCTGAGCTCCGGCAATCCGTGGCCTTCTTCGCGTGAGGTTGGGCTAGGGGTGGCTGGGTTGGATAGAGGGTGCCA
>DATKWY010000130.1:0-2555 GCA_035529295.1 Candidatus Desulfaltia sp.
TGTGCTCCACCGCGGTCATGACGTCGCGCTCGGCCCAGCGCTCGTACACCTCCGGGTTCTTGGGGTCCATGGCCAGGGCCGCGACTATTACGCCTGCGTCTCCTACCCAGGTCTGGTTGCGGGCGATGACTCCGAGCTTCCTCCTCAACTCGGGGTCCCTGACGACGACGAACCTCCACGGCTGCTTGTTTCCGGCGCTGGGCGCCAGCTGGGCCGCCTCCAGTATCTGCTTGAGATGCTCGTCGGGGACCGGCTCGGGCTTGTACTTCCTCACGCTTCTGCGGGTCTTGATGGCATCGAAAACGTTCATTGCACCGGATCATGTGGAACGACTCGATTTAACCTAATCGAATCCCCGGGCTCAGCTTTTATCCTTGGTGGCCAAGATAATACCGTGAAAGGCTTTGAGGATAGCGGTAGCGAGCTTCAGCCATGAGACCCTGACCTTCTGCCCCGAGATCAGCACCCTCGAGGCTTGGGAGGCGGGCGGTATAAGGTACGGCCCAGACGCCCTCGACACCCTGGGGGAGGGCAAGGGATACATCACCGGCTACAAGGAGGCAGCCGAGGGCCAGGAGGACGTCGAGCTCGTCGGCATACTTCGCACGGGCTGGCCCAAGCTGACCGGCTACGGTAGCTGGATCACGACGGAGGCCTTCGACGTGATCTGCGGCCGCATCGTGAGCCGATTGGAGGAGCAGGTGAACGGGGAGGGGGTCGACGGCGTCCTTCTGGCTCTCCACGGCGCCATGGCGGTGACTAACATGCCTCGCCCAGAGGCCGAGATAGTGCGTAGAGTCAGGAAGACGGTGGGCGACGTCCCCATCATGGTGACGTTCGACCTCCACGCCAACGAGGACGTCGAGATGGCCCACGCCGCCGACGCCGTCTTCATACTCAAGACCTATCCCCACCTAGACGCCCACGAGATAGGGTATACGGCCGCAAGGTGCATGATAGAGACCGTCAGAGGAAACTTCAGTCCCGAGATGGCGTTCAGGAAGCCGAGGATAGCGTCGGCCAGCGTCTTCCAGGCGAGCGGGTTTCACCCCATGAAGAAGGTGTACGACAGGTGCCGAGAGTGGGAGGAGAGGGGCGTATACTGCGCCTCCGTGGCCCCCGGCTTCGCGTACGCCGACGTCCCGGACGTGGGGGCCAGCGTCTTCGTCGTCGCAGACGGGGACCGGGCGCTGGCCGAGGAGGCGGCTCAGGACCTCCACGACCTCATGTGGAGCCTCAGGGAGGAGCTGACGAGGAGGCTGCCCGGGGCTAGGGAGGGTGTCGCCGAGGTTGTCAAGATGGTTGAGGCTGGTAAGAAGCCGGTGGTCATCGCGTACCACGATGACAGGCTGGGGGACGGCACCCACGTGCTCAGGGAGCTGCTGGACCAGGGAGCCGAGAACTGGTGCAGCACAGGCGTAGCAGACCCGGAGGCGTTGAAGATGCTCAGCGAGAACCACGTGGTCGGGGACAGGGTCACCGTGAAGATCGGGGGCTGGCTGGACCCCATATCGGGGGACCCCGTCGAGGTGTCGGGCAGGATCGAGTATCTGGGGAGCGCCGACTGGGTGGAGACCGGGCCCATGGGTAGGGGCGCGGAGATGCACGTGGACCTGGTCGCCTCCCTTGACCTGGGGCGTAACAGGCATGTGGTGGTCACGGAGAGGCTGTCGGCGCCCATGAGTGGGGACCGGCTGAAGGCGCTGGGGCTTGACGTGGACAGTTTCGACATCGTGGAGATCAAGAGCAGGGTCCACCACAAGGCTTGGTGGGACACTTGGAGCGCCGTGGACTATCCGGTGGACCCGCCTGGGCTGGGGCCGGCGGACCTTAGCCTACTGGAGTACAGGCACCTGCCGTGGGAAATCTACCCAATTGGAGAAAAGTATAGAAATACAGGCACTCACCCGTGAGAGTTTGGTGGGTCCAATACTTTTTTCTTAATGCTCCACGTGGAGCAATGGATCCAGCGATGCTAGGATACTATGAGTTCCTCGGCCTCCTCTGATGAGGTCTCCCTGTGCTGGGTTAGCTCCTTCTCCACCCCAATGAAGCACTGAACTATATAGGACTCTCTGTTCAATGCATAGAGTTCGGCTCTCCCGATTCTCCGGGTTACCTTGATGGCGCCCTTATCCAGAAGAACAGGCAGGTACTCGTAGAGAGTGCGCTTGGCCATCCCTATGGCCTCCATGATCTCCTTCCGAGAGAAGTCGTTGTTAGGGTTATCCAGGAAAAAGTCTAGGAGCCTCAGCTGGGGAGAGGCGCCGAACACCTTCAGGAAGACCGAGTCGTGCTCTTCACTGTAGATTGAGGGCAAGTCTAGGCACCGTTCCAACCATGGCGACGAAGGTATATAAGTCTGTCACCTTTAAAGGTGTAGCAAGTGACCCTTTTTGGCTCCCCGTGATATAAGCCTTGAGGAGATCAAGGCCGAGGTGTGCTGGAGGCTCCGGAGGCGTAACTGTTGGGGCGCCAAGTATCTTCCCGTCGACAGCCTGGTGGACTGGCTGGGGAAGCTGGTCAAGAAGGACGGGAAGAGGGTCCAAGCGTCC
>DATKWY010000131.1:0-18564 GCA_035529295.1 Candidatus Desulfaltia sp.
ACCTTCACGGCTCCACCGTGCTTCTCCTTGAGCCTGAGGGCCTCCTCTATGGCGTACTCGTCGAAGGGGTTGATGACCGCCGCGACGCCCTCACGCTTAAGCCTTCCAGTCTCCTCGTCGAAATCCACCTCCGTGGTCTCGGGGACCTGCTTGATGCAGACGACGATGTTCAAGCCTTCACTCATCTGGAACCAACCATTAATTGACTATCAAACCATACAACCTCTATAAAAAAGAGTGGGCCCCGTCGAACACTATTTAGACGCGCGTCGATACATTGAGGTCATGAAGCCGGCCTCGGCGAGGAAGCTGGACGAGCTGGGCGTGGAGTACAGGCTCATCAGGCTCAGGGACCGGGCTGTGACCGTCCAGGACGTCATAGACCACGCCGAGGGTGACCTTGACCCCTCCGAGATATGTAAAACCATCATAGTCAAGGGTAGGAGGGGGGCTAGGTACGCCGTTTTTCTGAGGGGCAGCGACAGGATCGACTTCAACAAGCTGAAGCCCATCCTCGGCAAGGTGAGCGTAGCCAGCCGGGATGAGGTGCAGGAGGCCACGGGGGTGGAGCCCGGGGCCGTGTGCCCTCTAACCCTGGGCATTCCCGTGTACCTGGATGAGAGGGTCCTGGGGCTTGAGAGGGCCAACTTCGGGTCAGGCGACCACCTGTACGGGATCGAGCTGAGGACGGAGGACCTGGCGAAGGCTCTGAGCTACACGGTGCTGGACGTGGCCGGGTAGTGTCACCGCCTGGGCCGGTTAACCCGTCTAGCAGGCTTTAGGTGATCCCGGGTGAACAATTAGCTGTGGGTAAAGGGAGAAGAGTGGTCCGTCTGCTGCTGGAGGCCTCAGCCATGGCTCCACGGTACGTCCGGCTCGGCCTGGGGCTCCTACTGCTGTACCTGGTGATACTTGTGGGCATCACCACCACCCAGTGAAGACCCCTAGGTGCCACAAAATTTATAAAAAAGTCATATTTATGACATACCGTAAGGAAAATAAACCCAGAAGCGGTAGAGAACCAAAAGGCACAGGGCAACCCCATGTCACCCAAGAAAGACGCGAAGAAGGACGAACAGACCAAAACGGATAAGAAGAGGATCGAGGAGCTGGAGAAGAGCCTCAAGGAGGCCGAAGAGAAGGCCCAGAGATACCTGGACCAGCTCAAATACGCCAAGGCCGACCTGGACAACATCCAGAAACAGAGCCACCGCAGGCTCAACGAGACCTTAGAGAAGGCCAACGGTGAGCTACTGCAGCAGCTACTGCCCCTCCACGACGAGCTGGAGATGCTCTCCACCAGGGACGCCGAGAAGGAGAAGCTGGCCGAGGGCATCCAGATGATCCACAGGAAGATGGCGAAGCTATTGGAGTCCTCCGGCGTCCAGCCCATAGAAGCCCTGGGCCAGCCCTTCGACCCCTTCAGGCACGAAGCCATCGTTGAGGTGGAGACCGAAGAGGAGCCCGACGGATACGTCCTGGAGGAGGTCAGAAAGGGCTACATGTTTAAGGAGCGGGTTCTAAGGGCTACTGCAGTGAAGGTGGCCCGGAGCCCCGCGGAACCAGAGGAAGATCAAGATGAGTGAGAACAAGAGAGAGAAGATCCTAGGCATAGACCTGGGAACCACCAACAGCGCAGCCGCCGTCATGATGGGCGGCAAACCCACAGTCATACCAAGCGCCGAGGGCCCCACAGTGGCGGGGAAGATGTTCCCCAGCGTGGTGGCATTCACCAAGGACGGGCAGCTCCTGGTGGGTGAGTCCGCCAGGAGGCAGGCCGTCACCAACCCGGAGGGAACCATCAGGGAGGCCAAGCGCCAAATGGGCACCAGCCGCAAGATAACGCTCCAGGGCAAGGACTACACGCCCCAGCAGATCAGCGCCTTCATACTTCAGAAGATTCTCCGGGACGCGGAGACGTACCTGGGGGAGAAGGTCACTAAGGCTGTGATCACGGTGCCGGCCCACTTCAACGACAACCAGAGGCAGGCCACCATAGACGCCGGGGAGATCGCCGGCCTGAAGGTGACCAGGATCGTGAACGAGCCCACATCGGCGGCCCTGGCCTACGGCCTGGACAAGGTGGGCCAGGAGATGAAGATACTTGTGTTCAGCTTCGGCGGAGGCACCAACGATACCACCATCATGGACTTCGGCGGAGGCGTCTTCGAGGTATTGGCCACCAGCGGCGACACCCAAACCGGCGGAGCCGACGTGGACAAGGCCATCATGGACTACATTGTAGCGGATTTTAAGCGGGAGACGGGCATCGACCTGAGCGGCGACATAAAGGCCATGGCCCGTCTCAAGGAGGCGGGCGAGCGCGCTAAGATAGAGCTGAGCAACCTCATCACCACGGACATCGACCTGCCCTACATAGCCATGAACGCCCAGGGGTCCCAGAACCTCCACATCTCGCTGACGAGAGCCAAGCTGGAGCAGATATCCCAGCCCATCGTCAACAAGGTGAAGGAGCCCATCACCAGGACCATCAGGGACGCGGGCCTCACCCCAGACAAGATCGACAAGCTCATCCTCTTCGGAGGCATGACCAAGATGCCTCTGGTCCAGCGCACGGTGGAGGAGCTCCTGGGGAAGAAGGCCGAGCGAGGTATCGACCCCATGGAGTGCGTGGCCATAGGAGCAAGCATCCAGGGCGCCGTGCTGGCAGGGGAGATCGATGACATAGTGCTCCTGGACGTGACGCCCCTCAGCCTGGGCGTGGAGACCCTGGGGGCCGTCATGACCAAGATCATTGACCGCAACTCGACGATTCCCACGAAGCAGACCAAGGTTTTCAGCACTGCGGCGGACATGCAGACCGCCGTCACCATCCACGTGCTCCAGGGCGAGAGGGCCATGGCCAAGGACAACATAAGCCTAGGCAGCTTCAACCTGGAGGGCATACCCCCGGCGCCCAGGGGCGTACCCCAGATCGAGGTCACCTTCGACATCAACGCGGACGGCGTCCTCAACGTCTCGGCCAAGGACCTGGGCACAGGCAAGCAGATGGGCATCACCATTACGGCATCCACCAAGCTCAGCGACTCTGAGAAGGACCGCATGGTCAGGGAGGCCGAGCAGTACGCCGAGGCCGACAAGCAGGCCCAGGAGGAGGCCGAGACCATGAACCAGGCCGACACCCTAATCTACAGCACCGAGAAGCTACTATCCGAGCTGGGCGACAAGATAGGCGCCGACCTCAAGTCCAAGGTGCAGGGCAGCCTAGAGGCCCTCAAGGCGGCGGTCAAGGACAGAAACATCTCAGAGATCAAGGCCAAGATAGAGGACCTCCAGAAGGTGGTGCAGGAAGCAGGCGCCTCGGTCTACCAGCAGGCCGCGGCCCAGCAGGCCCAGCAGCAGCCCAGTACCCCGCCACCGGCCGGCGACCAGGAGCAGGGCAAGAAGACCGTGGACGCCGACTACAAGGTAGTGGACGACGAGGAGAAGAAACGGTAACACCGTTCCCTGTTGCAGACCTTTTTTAGTTATCTCGCATCCCTAACCCCTTTTAGCCGTCGGGCTCAGCCATCTCTGGGCGCTACGTTTGAGTCTCCGCGGAAAAAAGTTGGACTACAACAAGAAGGTACTGATAGGAGGTACCTTAGTGATCCTTGTAGCCGCCGTGGCGGGCTCCCAGTTCTTCGTAGAGGGCAGGGTGTACCATGAGAAGGTGGAGGCCCTCAGGAGCAGGGGCTTCGAGATGAACGGCACCCTACCCTGGAGCGGTCTGGACGCCTGGGAGGAGCAGGTCAAGGAGAAGTACAGGTACAGGATCAACGTGGAGAGGAAGGAGGTCACCGACTGGGACACCTTCTACTCTTATCTGAAGACGGCCAAGAGCAAGGTCGAGTACGACGGCAGCATCTACGACGGCGTCCACTACTGCGACGAGACCTACGCCATCTGGTTCAGCACCATCCAGCTCAGGAGCACCACCAAGAGGGGCGAGATAATCACCTACTACACCTTCCCCGACGGGTGACAACCCTATATCCATGTAGGCGCAGTATTCCTCGTTATGACGCTGAAGAAGACGCTCCTGAGGGAAGAGAAGGAGCTCATAGGCGAGATCGTTCAGAGCAACCAGATACACGGCAACATGCTGGTCATGGCCGACGAGATTGGCAGCAGGTTCGCGGGCACCCCCAGCGAGAGGAAGGCCCAGAGGTACATGGTGAAACGGCTGCGTGAGTACGGCTACAGGAACTCCAGGGCCGAGCCCTTCACCTACAACGGCTGGAAGAGGGGCCCCACCAGGCTGGAGACCCTAGAGCCCATGCGCAGGGAGTTCCCGGCCATAAGCCTGGCCATGAGCCCCGGGGGCACCGTGGAGGCCGAGGTCGTGGACCTTGGGACCGGGAGCCCCGAGGAGTTCCAGGCCTTAGACCCAAAAGACGTGAAAGGAAAGATTGTGCTCTGCTCCAGCGCCACCAGCCCCACCGGCAAGCGGGTCCACAGGAGGACCAAGTACGGGTGGGCAGTGGAGTACGGCGCCGTGGGCTTCATATTCATGAACCACAACCCGGGCCAGCTGCCCCCCACGGGCAGCCTCAGGCCCAGCTACAGGATGGGGGGCGAGATACCCGGCGTAGGCGTCAGCCTGGAGACCGGCTCACACATGCTGAGATTGGCCGGGGGCAAGCCCCTCAAGGCGAGGATAACAGACGCCAGCCGGGTGATCCCCGACGCTGAGTCAGCCAACATCGTGGCCGAGCTCCCCGGGACCACGGACGAGTGGATCGTGGTGGGAGGTCACTACGACGGCCACGACATAAGCCAGGGCGCCATGGATAACCTCAGCGGCACGACCGTCACCATGGAGATGGCCAGGGCCTTCAAGCCCCTGGAGGGTAAGCTGAGGCGAGGCATCCGGTTCATATGCTTCAGCTGCGAGGAGATCGGCGTCACAGGGAGCACCTGCTACGTGGCCGACCACCTGGACGAGGTAGAGAAGACGGCCATCATGGTGAACCTGGAGCTGGGCGGCCTCAGCTACAGGGAGGGGGAGAAGCACGCGGCCCTCACAGTGTACCAGCCCAAGGAGATGAAGGGCTACCTCCAGAGGTTCCTGGAGGAGGTGGACTACCCGACAACGGTTCAGGAGGGCACCTCGGCGGCGTCGGACCACTGGCCCTTCTACATGCAGGGCGTCCCCGCCATATACCTCCACGAGGAGCCCAGCATGAGGCAGCTCGTGGAGGGCAGGGGCTGGGGCCACACCACGGCGGACACCATGGACAAGGTGGACCCCAGAAACCTGGTGGAGGGCGCCGTCCTCCTGGCCAGGCTGCTGCTGCGCCTCGCCACCCAGGACGAGAAGATAGCCGACAGGACGCCCCTGGACAAGATAGTGGCCCACCTGGAGAAGACGGGGATGCGGAAGACGCTTGAGATCGAGAAGAAGTGGCATCCCGAGTCCCCCAGGTAGCCACCCTCCTTTTATCATCGGGCAACGTTTTTAAGTAGACGTCTTGGGAAGAGACACCGAAAAGGGCTGAGCGAGGGGGCGGGTTGTCGGGGAAAAGGGATTACTACGAGGTTCTGGGCGTAGGCAGGGAATCCAGCCAGGACGAGATCAAACGCGCCTTCAGGAAGCTGGCCTTCCAGCTCCACCCTGACCGCAACAAGGAGCCCGACGCCGAGGAGCGGTTCAAGGAGGTGAGCGAGGCCTACGCGGTCCTCAGCGACTCCCAGAAGAAGCAGCAGTACGACGCCTTCGGCCACGCCGGCATCAGCGGCGCCTACACCCAGGAGGACATATTCAGGAGCGTAGACTTTGGCAGCATATTCAGGGAGTTCGGGTTCGGGGACGACCTCCTCAGCCGCATCTTCGGCGGCATGTTCGGCGGCGGCTTCAGAGCCCAGAGGGCCGGCCCCAGAAGGGGCAGAGACCTGGAGGCTAGGGTGGAGGTAACCCTGGAGCAGGCGGCCCTGGGCGCCGAGATAGAGCTGAGCCTCAACAGGATGGAGTCCTGCGGCAGGTGCGGCGGCAACGGCGCCGAGCCTGGCACCAGGGTCACCAGCTGCCCACGGTGCAACGGCACGGGCCAGATACAGCAGAGGACCCAGAGCTTCTTCGGTCAGATGATCACAGTCACCACGTGTCCCCGGTGTGAGGGCCGCGGTCAGGTCCCCGAGACGCCTTGCACCAAGTGCAGGGGATCAGGGCTGGAGGACCGGCGCCGCACCATCAGGGTGAACATCCCCCAGGGCATAGATGACGGCGTCTACCTCACCCTCAGGGGCCAGGGGGAGGCGGGCCCCTACGGAGGATCACCGGGGGACCTCTACGTCAGGGTGCGGGTGAAGCCCCACGAGAGCCTCATCAGGCGCGGCTCCGACCTCATCTACGAGGCCGAGATCAGCTTCCCCCAGGCCGCCCTGGGCACCGAGATCGATGTACCCGTCATCGGCGGAGCCGCCAAGCTCACCGTACCCGCCGGCGTACAGAACGGGGACATCCTAAGGATGCGGGGCAAGGGGATGCCCAGCAGGTTCGGCGCAGGCGACCAGCTGGTGCACGTCACCGTGTCTGTGCCCAATAAGCTGAGCCGCAGGCAGCGGGAGCTAATTGAGGAGCTGGATCGGGAGTTGGGGAAGAAGAAGGGCTTGTTCGGCTAGCGCCTGTCGATGATCTCCTTGACGTCCGGCCCTGTGCCTATGAGTGTGACCGGTAGGCCCACCTTTTCCTCTATGCCCTGTATGAACTTCTTGGCCTCGGAGGACAGGTCGCCGATGCTGCTTGAGCCCGCGAGCTCCGGGTACAGTATGTCGAACTTGGTTATGGCCAGCTGGGTGGCCCCGTTGAGCATGGCTGCCCTCTTGGCCAGGCCGTGGTTGAAGGGGGCTGCCCGCCTCTGGCGGCCCGTGACGGTGCCGTACTCGTCCCAGCCGCGCCTCTTGGCCTCCTCGAAGCTGATCTCTCCGTCCAGGGGGCCCTCGCCGACTCGGGTCACGTAGGCCTTGCACACCATGACCACCTCGTCCACCCTGGTTGGGCCGACGCCCACGTCGCTGCAGATACCGGCGGCGCAGACATCCTTGCTGGTGACGTAGGGGTAGCCCCCGTGGAAGAGGCTGATGTATGTGCCCTGAGTCCCCTCCAAGATCACCCTCTCCTCCCTGTCCAGGGCGGAGTTGACGAGAAGCGGGACGTCCCTGATGTAGCTGGCGAGCTCTGGGACCTCCCGGGCCATCTTGACTATCCTCAGAGCCCTGTCAGCGTTACACGGGCCTGTGCCTGTGCCCGTGGTGCCTATCTTCTCCTTCAGGTAGCCCCTCTGATCCTGCTCTATGTGCTTCTTCTCTATGATGGCGCACTGGGGGTCCAGGCCCACCCTGCCCTCTGTGCCAGTCATCTCCACCTCCCGGAGGAACACCTCGGGGTTCACCACGACGCCGGGGCCTATCAGCTGGAGAGTCTGGGGGTTCACGAATCCGCAGGGCACCATCCTGAGCTTGTACTCCTTGCCGTCCTTCACCACGGTGTGGCCGGCGTTGGGCCCCACTCCTCCTCTGGCGCAGACGGCGGCGTCGTCCGCCACCGCCAGGTATGACACTATCTTTCCTTTTCCACCGTCTCCGTAGAAGCCATCAACAACCACAGTGCAGCTCACGAGATCACCAGAACCAAAGAACCCACCCCAAGTGGCGATTTAAGTTTAACGCATAAGTCGTGAATCTGAAAACAGCAAATTAACACCATGGAGTTAACTTGATGGGCGTGGCTAAGCCAAGATATTTCCGACCCCGCATCCACCAATAGAGCATACGAGGCATGAGAAATGAACCCACTAGACTATGTAGCGGAGGACAGGCTCATTGAGCTCACCAAGACACTCGTCTCCATACCCTCTGAGACCGGGAAGGAGCAAGCCATGGCAGACTGGCTTGTCGGCTTCTTCCATGACCTGGGGCTCCAGGGCGTAACCAGGCTGCCCGTGGAGGACGCCGGCGACACCGTGGTAGCCACCCTGAAGGGCTCGGGGGGTGGCCCCAAGATGATGCTAAACTTCCACATAGACACCTTCGACGCCTTCGAGGGCTGGGAGACACCGCCCTTTGAGCCTGTCGTCCGGGACGGTAAGATCATCGGCCTGGGGGCCCACGACATGAAGGGCGGCATGGCCTGTGCTCTTGGGGCGCTGGAAGTCCTGGTTAGGTCGGGCACCAGGCTCAAGGGGGACCTCATCGTGTCGGGCACAAGCGACGAGGAGTACTGGAGCAGAGGCGTCCACGAGTTAATCAAGGCAGGCATCCTGAAAGACTGCATGTACTGCATCGTGCCTGAGCCGGCCAACCACGCAGCTATAATCATCGGCCAGCGAGGCCGCCACGTCTTCACCATAAGGTTCAGGGGTCAAAGCGTCAGCGCCGCCTACGACGAGGGGGTCAACGCATTGGTGGACGCAGCCAAGGTGGTTGTAGGGCTGGAGACGCTGAAGCCGGAGGCCCTGGGCTACATGCCGGAGTACGGCATGGGGGGCAACCTCTGCGTCATAGGGTTCCACAGCGGCGGCGCCAAGATATACGTGCCGGAGCTGGCCGAGGTGACCATAGATCGGCACATCCTTCCTGGGCAGACGGCGGAGTGGGCAGCCGAGCAGATCAGGGACGTAATCAGAAGGGCCGGGATCAGGGGTAGCTACGAGCTAACCTGGGATGAGAGGCCGACCCCGGCGCCGGCCAGCTTCATCACGGACCCCGACGGCGTCTTCGTGCGGACTGTGAAGCGCAACCTTGAGGCCGAGCTGGGAGAGCCGGTCCGGCTGGAGCTGGCCAGGAGCGTGGCCGACACCAATCACATAGCTGTCCACGGCGGCGTGCCCACCATAATCCTGGGGCCCACGGGGGGCAACACCTGCGCGGCCAACGAGTGGGTGGACGTGGAGTCCCTGCCCCAGATATGCAGGACCATTGTGAGGTCTGTGATGGGCCTTCTGGGCGTGGCGTAGGCATGGGGCCGCTTTACCCTAAGGAGCTAGAGTACTTGGCTGAGGCCAGGTGGGACGGCTCCACCGGAGGAGTCGCCGAGGCCGGAGGCTTCAGGGTGAGCTTCGACACTCCCCCCGAGTACGGTGGGAAGGGCTCTGCGCCCTGCCCGGACCAGCTCTTCCTCTCCGCCCTGGGGGGCTGCCTGCTCAACACCTTCGTCAGCTTCAAGAACAGGCTCGGCGCCGAAACCGTGGACGCGTCCGTTAGCGCATCGTGCAGGATTGAGCTCTGGGGCCGGGAGGGGTACAGGTTGGCGAGCGTCTCAGCCGTACTTAATATCACATCCGCCCCGGGGATGGAGGAGCTAAACAGGAGGTGCGCGGAGCTGGCCGTGGAGCACTGCCACCTGACCAGGTCCATAGAGGTCGCGGTCCCCGTCAACTGTGTCATCAGGGTCGAGTCGAGGCAAACTTAACAAGGCATCGAAGGTGATCTGTCCCCTATGAGCAACCTGGTGGGAGTCCTGGTGGTGGGCAACGAGATACTGGACGGCGTCGTCCTGGACACCAACAGCCAGTGGATAATCAACCGCCTCAAGCCCCTGGGGTTCCAGGTTCACGAGGCCATCACCGTCAGGGACAACATCCATGAGATAGGGGCCGCCCTCAACCGGCTCATCGATGACGGCTGCGGCCTGGTGTTCACCACGGGGGGCCTGGGGCCCACCCACGATGACATGACCCTCCAGGGAGTGGCCCACGGGCTGGGGCTGCCCCTTGAGCTTGACCAGGCGTCCCTGGACATTGTGATGCGCCAGTACAGGATGCTCCACGAGAGAGGCATCATAGAGTCAGGGGAGATGACTGACAGCCGCAGGAAGATGGCAATACTTCCACGTGGCTCCAAGCCTCTGGACAACAGGGTGGGGGGTGCCCCCGGGGTGCTCCTGGAGGAGCGGGGCTCCACCATAGTCTGCCTGCCCGGGGTCCCCCTGGAGCTGAAGTGGATATTCGACGACCAGGTGGCGCCCATCCTGAAGACCATGGTGAGGGGGGTCTACGCCGAGAGGATTGTGGCGCTGCCCCTCCGCGACGAGTCCACACTGGCGCCCATCATCGACCAGGTCATGGGTGAGGCGCCGGGCGTCTACGTAAAGTCCATGGTGAAGCCCTACGGGGAGGAGGGGATACGTCTCTGGGTCAGCTCCATGGGCGAGGACCAGGGCGAGGTGGAGGCGAAGGTGGCGCGCGCCGTGGACCGCCTCGTTGAACTCACCCGGGAGAGGCTGCCCAACGGGTGACCCAACCCCATATATGGCGGAACCCACCAAGTGTTCTGGGAGCTGGACCCCGTGAATGTGGCTGACCTCGACGTACCCGCCCAGGTGAAGCGCCTGCTGCAGGAGAGAGGCATAGGGGACCTGTACCCGCCCCAGGCCGACGCCATAGCCACAGGGGTCCTAGACGGCCGCAACCTGGTGCTGGCCAGCCCCACGGCCAGCGGCAAGACCCTCATCGCCGAGCTATGCGCCATGAAGCACGTGCTGGAGAGGGGCGGCAAGGTGCTGTACCTGACGCCCCTGAGGGCGCTGACGTGGGAGAAGTACGAGGAGTTCCAGGCCTACACCCGGCTGGAGAAGCCCAACGGCATGAAGATCAGGGTGGGCGTCAGCACCGGCGACATGGATAACAGCAGCCCGTGGCTGCAGGCCTACGACATAGTCATCTGCACCAACGAGAAGTGTGACAGCCTCCTCCGCCACAGGAGCCCCTGGATGAGCGGCATAAGCCTTGTGATAGCCGACGAGATTCACCTTATAGGGAGCGACAGGGGCCCCACGTTGGAGGTGAGCCTGGCCCGGCTCAGGCAGATGAGCCCGGAGGTCCAGATTCTGGCCCTGAGCGCCACCATCAGGAACGCCTCCGAGGTCGCGGACTGGCTGAAGGCTGAGAGCGTCACCACGGATTGGAGGCCCGTGGAGCTCCGGGAGGGGGTGGCCCTGGGCAGCCACATCACATTCAAGGACGGCACGGTCCGAGGAATCGAGGGCCTCCACAAGCAGGACCCCATAAACCTGGCCCTGAACGCCGTCCAGAACAAGGGCCAGAGCCTTATCTTCGTGGAGAGCAGGCGACGGGCGGAGAGCACGGCCCGGATGGCGGCCAACGCGTTGAAGCAGAGGCTGTCCCGCCGGGAGCTCACCCAGCTCCATGAGGCGTCAGCCAACATCTCTGTCCACGGGGAGAAGACCAGGCTCACGGACGATCTGGCCGCCTGCGTGGAGGGCGGAGCCGCATTCCACCACGCCGGCCTCAACAGAGACCACAGGAGGATCATAGAGGACTGCTTCAAACGGGGGGCCATCAAGATACTGGCCGCCACCCCGACCCTGGCCGCCGGCGTCAACCTGCCCGCCAGGACCGTGGTCATAGGCAGCTACCGGAGGTTCGTGCCCGGCTACGGCATGTACCCGATACCGGTGCTGGAGTACAAGCAGATGAGCGGCAGGGCCGGCAGGCCCCAGTACGACGACGTGGGGGAGGCCCTGCTGATAGCGGCCTCCGACGACGAGGCCGAGTACCTCATGAAGGACTACATCCTGGCGGAGCCTGAGAGGATCGACAGTCGCCTGGCCCAGGAGTCGGCCCTCAGGGGGCACACCCTTGCTGCGGTGGCCTCGGACTACGCCCACACGGAGGGGGGTCTCCTGGACTTCTTCGGGTCCACCTTTTATGGCTATAATTATCCTACGACGGGTATCAAGCTCATCCTGGGCAATACACTCAGGTACCTGGAGAGGGAGGGGATGATAGCTTATCAGGGGGACAGGTACCAGGCCACCGATTTCGGCCGGAGGGCCAGCGAGCTCTACATTGACCCGTTGACGGCTGTGGTGATGAGGGACGGCTTGAAGAAGGGCTCGCTGGATGTCACAGACTTCACCTGGCTCCACCTCATATGCCACACCCCGGATATGAGGCCCACCCTGAGGCCGGGCCGGAAGGACATGGAGTTGGTGGAGACCTACTTCGAGGAGCACAGGGACGAGATAGCTGTCCACGTCTCGGAGGGCGGCGACTACATCGACTACGAGGAGTTCCTGGGGGAGGTGAAGACCGCCATGGTGCTGGAGGCTTGGATAGAGGAGGTGAGTGAGAGCGACCTCCTGGAGAGGTTCAACGTCCAGCCCGGGGACAGGTACAGCGCGGTCAGCAGCGCCGAGTGGCTCCTGTACTCGGCTCATGAGTTGGCCGGGGTGCTGGGGCTGCCTGAGCCCAGGCTTCATCTGAGGAGGCTGAGGGTTAGGGTGCAGCACGGGGTCACCGAGAAGCTGCTGCCCCTGGTGGGGCTCAAGGGCATAGGCCGCGTAAGGGCCCAGATTCTGTATAACTCCGGTTACACGACCCAGGCTAGGCTCAAGAGGGCTGATATACGGCAGCTGACGGCTTTGCCTCTCATCGGGCCCCGGATCGCCATGTCCATCAAGGAGCAGGTGGGGGGCGTCGTGGAGAAGGAGGAGTGGGAGAGGCTGAAGACCGTTGATATGGCTCAGAGCGCCCTGACGGAGTTCATGGAAGAGGAGTACGAGGAGCCCAGCGACGAGCCCTCTGAAGAGATGGAAGAGACCCCTTAGCTTCTATTTTCATGGATTAGTCGATGTCTCCTAACTTTGTTGTTTTACCTTTTGTTCTCAGAAACCATTTATATTGTCAATCAACGTAGGTTTACTCGTGCCTGTGCCTGCGCTAATTCGTGTAGCAGTGGTATACGGTACAGTCACGGGGCTCATCACCCTCGGGTTCAGATTGACCCATGAAGCAACGGGGTACATGAACCTGGGCTTCACCGTCAACCTGGGGGTGAGCGTGGGGGCGGGCTTCCTCGTCTCCCAGCTCCTGGGCGTCGACCCCATGGTTACTCTCCCCGTGGTATCTATCTTAACGGGGGCTTTTAACGCCCTAACCTACCACCTAATCTACAGGAGGCTGGAGGCTAAGGGGACCAGTGAGGCCCTCATATCACTCACTGGGCTAACCTTCCTCTTCACCAGCGTATCGGTCTTGACGGTCGCCGAGTACTTCCTCAGCCGAAGGGTTGACTCGCCTCTGTGGTGCGGACCCATAGCGTCCGAGTTCACAGTGGGGGCTCACTTCCACTACGTGGATGGGTCGGTGGCGGGGCTCAGGTGGAGCCTCATCGCCTCAAGCCTGGTCGTCATCCTGCTCACAGTCGGCGTCTATGTTATCATGAAGCGGAGTCGGGCAGCATGTATCCTGTCGGCTGTAGGGGAGAACCCCAGCCTGGCTCAGATCTCAGGGATTGACACCGGGAGGGTTAGGCTCGTCTCATGGTTCCTCGCCGGGGGATTGGCCGGGCTCGGCGGGGTCCTACTGCCATACATGTTCAAGGGGGAGATGGGTAGAGACTGTGAACTGCTCTTCGCCCCTGTCCTAGCCTCTGCCGTACTCGCTGAGGGCTTGTCCCTGTGGGTCGCGTTACCTCTGGGGGTTTTCATCGGCGCCCTGGAGATACTGTTAATCAATCTGAGCATGGCCGTTCTCGGTGTCTGGGTGGGCGAGTACAGTTCGCTGTTTCCCGTGGCTTTCCTTGTGGCTGCTTTAGTGTACAAGAGTAAAGCCCGCTAGTGGGGGTATCCTGGGAACCAGATCGGCATCATCGCTCGGGTCACTCGAGATATCTTGATTGTGCTACAGCTTTGTCTGGTTCTATTGGTTGTTCCTCGTGAAGTATATATCCAGCTACGACTAAAACATAAGCATGGATAAACGGATGGCAGGCTTGGCGTTATTTCTGCTCGGTTGCCTGCTATGTATAAACTCGTACATAATGGTTCAGGGAGCTCAGGGAGACGTTTTGCTCCATGCCTATAATACACCCGGCGAGGGACAGTTCTGGGTTCCCATTGAATATGACCTGATACAGGTGCCGTCATATGTTTTCACTCGACTCATAATCGGGGTAGCTTCCTTCACCGCTGGCATTACCCTCGTTTACGAGGACACCGGCGCGCGCACCTCTTTAAATGGGGTCTAGATTAACTACTACTGTGCGCGGACGGACTTGGTTGCACCTATTCTTCTAATAACTTTATTACGAATCCTGCTCATCCATTTGTTATGAGCTCAAGCTTGTTCATCTGGAGGGTACGCTTCATAGCTTTCGCTTCGGGGGCGGCGGTCATGGGTGTGGAGCTTATGGCGAGCAGGCTCTTCGCCCCGGCCTTCGGCGACAGCGTGTTCGTCTGGGGCAGCCTGATAGGTGTGATCATGTTGGCGTTGGCGGCAGGCTACTGGCTGGGAGGCAGGAGGGCCGACAGGATCAGCAGCATCCATGAGCTCTCCAACATAATATTAGCGGCGGGGTTCCTCGTCCTGGCCATACCCTGGGCGGCCCCCTACGTCATCGAACTCATAAGGCGCGTCGGGCTGGGAGACGTATATGGCCCGCTGCTGGCCTCCATGCTGCTGCTCACGGGGCCGACTGTTCTCCTCGGGATGGTGAGCCCCTACACTGTGAGGCTCTCCGCAGACGACATGGTGAGCATAGGATCTGTGTCGGGGGGCCTCAGCAGCGTAAACACGGCGGGCAGCATATTCGGGACCTTCTTCACGGTTTTCGTCCTGATACCTGTCTTCGGAACCCGCGAGATCATCACGAGTCTGGGCGTGGTACTCGTGTTTGTGTCCCTCATCGGTAGGGACCTGAAAGATAAGTTGTTCCTGATATTTATGGTGGGGCTCCTTCTCTTACCCGAGGCGCTGGTCGGTGGCAGGCTGAGGGTACTGGGGGGTACGGCTGTCTACAGGAAGGAGACCCCATATAGCACGTTGACCGTCGTAGATAACACTGCAGAAGGGGTCCGGTACATGTTTCTGAACGACATGGCCCACAGCCTCATGTACCTCAACGGCTCAACTAAAGCTGCTTCCCGCTACACTGACTACTTTAACCTGGCTTTTGGGTTCAACCCGGGCATCACCGATGTGCTGTTCATAGGCGGGGGAGGCTTCTCGGGGCCTAAGCAATTCCTGGAGCAGTACCCCTGGGTGAATGTTGACGTCGTCGAGATCGACCCCTTCGTCGTAGAGGCCGCCTACACGTACTTCTATGTGCCCAGGGATGAGCCGCGTCTACGCGTCTACACCATGGACGGCAGGTCCTTCCTAGACCAAGCAGGGTCCTACGACCTTGTGGTGCTGGACGCCTACAGCCACACCTACGTGCCGTTCCACCTCATGACTCTGGAGTTCCATCAGCTTCTTAGGCGGCACCTTAACGAGGGAGGAGTGCTGGTGTCAAACCTGATAGGCAGCTTCGTGGGGGACACCTCTGAGCTGCTGTGGTGTGAGGTGGAGACCGTGGCCCAGGTTTACCCCAACGTGCACATGTTCTCCACACTCGACGTCCCCGAGGCAATGGTCAGGAACATCGTTATGGTGGCGTCGAGCGACCCGAAGCCTATCACGGATCAGACCTTCAACAGCAGCATATCATCGGCGCTTCAGGACCCTCGCAGGGCTCTACGCTACTATGGGATGCTCTACAATGGTGAGCCCTTCGGTAGGAGGATGGTCCTCGTGGACAACTACGCTCCAGTCGACACCCTGCTCAACCCCGTAACCATGACTAGATATGAGGAGTCCGGCCAACTGATGGAGGCGTCTCTCGTTAACCCCTACGTTTTAGCCGGACTGTGGGCTCTATCCATGGCCATAGTTTACAGGGCTTCATCATTGTTATCGAAACGGGTTAACCCTGATGTACAGTCATGATTGTACATGCATCATTATTTGGAGGCGTCAATGCTGCACGCGTACCCCGGATATGTTGAACTCGCAGGGATTCAGCACTCAACGGGCATGCGTTTACTCGAAGACATACTTTTCTTTGGGGCCCTGTTGAAGTATACGGGTCTACTCAAAATTTTTTTATAAAAACGCTTTTCACCTCAATTCCCAAAGCTCCATGAGATGGACGCCTCCAAGCTCCTGGACATATCCAGCGCCCTATCCGACGAGCAGAGGATCAGGATACTGGAGGCCCTACTCCCAGGCAAGCCCCTCAGGTACACGGAGATCATGAAGCAGCTCGGCCTCGACGTGGCCGCGGACTCCAGCAAGTTCGCCTACCACATGGGCGTCCTGTGCGACGCCAACCTCGCCGAGAAGGTGAACGAGCACTACAGGATAACCCACGGGGGCAGAGAGGTGTACACCTCCATGAAAAGGGCCACGGAGGGCTGGACCGAGTACACGTACCGGGACTCCCTGGGGAGGCTGACGGGGAGAGAAGTGGCCACCAAGATATGGTCTAGCATCCTCCTGCTGTCAAGCCCATTCTGGATCATATACGGTTTCTCTAACTGGGGAGCCAATCCCAGAACATCGTACCTCTATATGTTGGCTTGCGGGCTACTGTTCCTGGCTGTCGGCGCATACGGGTACTACAGGGTGAGCGACGACTTCTCGGACCTCAAACTTGAAAGGTTCACAGGGGCGGCCACCATGATGTTGGGGGAGAACGGCAGAGCCATAAGCCTCATACAGGCGTTGGCCAGCCTGGGCCTCATCACTCTTGCCATCGTCTGGATGTTCTTGGAGATGGACATCCTATCGGTCTCTCCGCTGACGGCTATATTGACCGCTGGTGCCGTAGGGTTCCTTGTGGTGAGCATGTACCTGAGCTCCCGTCTGGCTCAGTGGTGGGACAACTACAATGAGGGCGAAGCCGCGCAGAACTACTCCCGTGAAATTGACATCATCTACTACATCCTGTTGGGGGTGCTGGTCATCAGCGGAGCCTTGCTGATCCTCTACGGACAGCTTGGGGGCGGCGTCGGCGTACTGGGCGCGGCGGCTGGAACCTGGAACGACGGGAATAAGTACTTCAAGGCGAAGCATAGTAGCCGCATTCAAGACAGAGACCGCGTGGAATGATGAGTGTAGATACGTCTGAGCCATACTAATTGATTGAATGCTTTACGTTTCATGATCGGTACTAACAGCGAACCTATTTCTTCAGATAGTAGCTTGTAGCGATCTTTATTCTTGAGGTTTCTATTTCTTGTCTGTCCAGGGTCTGCCAGATTCCAGATATGTAGAACTCGCCCGGGATCAACACTCTGTAACGATCAAAGTGGTACTCGAAGACATACTCCTCTCCAGGGCCGAGACGAAGATCGATTGTTGTCAGGAGCCTGGTTCTCGGCTCAAGCCTCTGTATCTCAGTGCCACCCAAGGTGTAGACTTTGAGGTAGAAAGGGCCCCAGCCCATGGGTTTACCGTAAGTGTCTCGTCCATGGTTCTCGATGGTGAATATTACTCTGAGGTAGTCCCATCCGCCCTCATCCTCCACCGATACATGTATCTTGTACTCCAAGATGTCCCCGATCCAGGCTGATGCCTCATCGCCATACACGTTGACTCTGTATCCAATCAACTCGCTGGATACGAAGGAACTCACTGAAGGCGCCACGAGGAGGCTAACAATTATTCCTGTAATTATAAGGATGGGTAATAGTTCTCCTCCGGAAGGATCATCCAACCTATTCAAATGCACTAGTATATCCCCTCATCAAGTTCCAGATGATGTAATTCTAGGTCTGAAGTGATGAAACCAACAATGAAGTGATTGTCCGGGTCGAGCCCAGAGGGGTCAGGCTCACGCTGATGCACTATAAACCACCTTGAATACTCCGGATGTCTCCCCGACATGGAATCAACAAACTCGCCCCTATTGGGCTGAACAACCTCCTCCCTAACATCCCGCGTGCACTCAACCTCACCTAAGACGATGTAGTTGAAGACTGGAAGCGTCTCGGCTATCTTCTGCCTGCACCACTCGTCGTCCGAGAGCACCCTGAGTCTGCTGGTGAGCAGGGTGTTACCCCGAACATAGGTTAACGCGACCAATACTTCATTCGGCGTGCCGCCGCCGTCACCCTCACGTCTCTGGTACCCTTCACATAATAGCTGGCGTGTCATACCGTCCACAACCCGAACCCTGAGCTGCCCATGCGACCTCGCGAACACGTACACCGACCAGGTTCCGCTCTCTTCAGGCTGCCTAAACTCCATCTGTATGCCCCCTTGTCCGAAGAACTCCACCCTCTCGATACGTCTTCCATCCAGTCGGACAGTGCAGCTACCCGAAGCATCCACGTTCAGGTTATCTATGTAGACGATGACGCCGTCGAACTTGGGAGTCACCAACGGATGAATAAGGAAATGGTAGATGGTGAACGATGAGCCGACCAGAGTGACGGCTGCCAGCAGCAGAGCCACCGCGAGAGCCCCCTTCCTCACATCAGGCCTGTAAGGCATCATCCCGTTCCGTGATAAAGCCTCGACGAGGTTTTTATTTAAACCCAACGTAAAACATGAGGGCACCCACCCAAGCCAAAGCACAGTTAGCTAAATGCAACCCGAAAAAAACGCACATTCTTCCACACAGCTGCCGGACCACCACCCAACAAGCGACGACCAACTCACTCCGCCGCCGCCTAGAAACCCCCTAAAAGCCTCCGATCAGTAAAACAAGCCTTAAAACGGGGGAAAAGTGGCGGCGGCGACTACACCCCCCCCTCCCCCCCACGTGCACGCACAC
>DATKWY010000132.1:0-3584 GCA_035529295.1 Candidatus Desulfaltia sp.
TGGAGATGAAGAGGCGGCTACTGGAGATGGAGGGCGTATGCTTCTCGGGAGGCAGGGTGGATATGAGCCGGGTCTACTACTAGTGGATGTTGAGGGCCAGGGCTATGAGGGCCACCGCGACGCCGGCCACCACCATCTTGATGCCATAAACCAGTACATTCTGGCCGCTGATCCGCCCAAGGTAGACGCCCAGCGTGAACAGGGTCGCCAGGCTGGCGACCACGCTCACCAGGTAAGCAGTCTCCACAGCTATCAAGCCGGGGACCAGCAGGAAGGGGATCATGCTGGGCAGGGCGGCCAGGAAGGGGGCCGAGCCGTCCACCAGGGCCGCGAAGACGCTGACGAACCTGCTGGCCCGCCCGTAGAGGGTGTCGTCCAGGTTGATGAGCATGGCGTCCTCCAGCTCGTTGAGGCTGTGGTTTCTCTCGGCGCTCTCCGTCATGTAGGTGCCGCTGAAGCCGCTCACCATCATGGCTATGCCGCTGGTGAGGATGACGCCTATGACGCTGCGGGGCGCATGGATGTGGCTCAGGTAGGCGCCTATCACCACGCCTAGGCTGGTCATGGCTCCGTCGAAGGCGTTCATGGCGAAGTAGCGGCGCAGAATCTTGGTGGCGCCAGTCACCTCGATGTAGGTGCTTATCTCCTCCAAGGTGTCAGTGATGCTGTTCTGCACCCGTTCTAACCCGTTCTGTTGGTTGTCCTCGGGGGGTGACTCCTCCACCTAACATGCACTCCTCGCCGTAGAACAAACGCTACAAGAAAACTGGTTCAGAGTATTACCCATGCGCTTCCGAACGCTCACAACGGGTAACCGGTGCAAGCTAATAAAACTTACCCCATAGAAGGCATATACATTCAGGGTAACCGAGCACAGGTTTTGCGCATATGATCAAGAAAACTATCCCAGATGGGCAGTGTGACATGCCCACTCCGCTTTTATTCCTGAAACACGCAGTCATCCAAGGATCAGAATGATAATTGATTGGCACAACCACTTCTACCCCGACACCTACCTGAAGGGCCTCAAGGAGGAGAGCGGCTACGCCAGGGTCGAGCGGGACGCCCAGGGCAGGCTCCTCATCCACTACGAGGGAGACTACAACGTCGTGGTGGGCCCCCACATAGACCTGGCTGACCGCATCAAAGGGATGGACAGGGGAGGAGTAGACATGCAGGTCCTCACCCTCACCACCCCCAGCGTGGAGCGGGAGAAACCCGAGACGGGGGTGCGCCTGGCCAGGATGGCCAACGACGGGTACAGCAGGATCGTGGAGGACAACCCTGACAGGTTCACGGCTCTAGCCGCCCTGCCCCTCCAGGACCCCGCGGCCGCGGCCGAGGAGCTTGAGCGGGCCGTCAAGGACCTGGGCCTTCGGGGCGGAACCCTCATGTCCAACGTCGCAGGCAAGCCCCTGGACGCCAAGGAGCTGACACCCGTCTACGAGAAGGCCGTGAAGCTGGACGTGCCCCTATACATCCACCCCACATCCCCCATCAACAGCAAGGCCATGGAGGACTACAGGCTGGTGCCCATCCTGGGCTTCGGCGTGGACACCAGCCTGGCTGTGCTGCGCCTCCTCTTCTCTGGCACCCTAGAAAGGTTCCCCAAGCTAAAGCTGGTGGCGTCTCACCTAGGCGGCGTCTACCCGTACCTCAGGGGCAGGATAGAGACCGGGTATAACGCTTACCCCGAGTGCAAGGTCAACATCAGCAAGCCCCCGGACCACTACCTGAAGAAGGTGTGGGTGGACTCCATCATATACGACAACGACGTCCTCATGTCCACCCTGGCCTACCTGGGCCCCGAGAAGATAGTGCTGGGGAGCGACGACCCCCACCAGATAGGGGACATCGACAAGGCCGTGGGCAGGATCAAGGCCCTGAGGATACCCGATAAGGAGAAGCAGATGATCCTGGGTGAGAACTCGAAGAAGCTCCTCAAATTATAATCTTCGCTGAACCAGCGAATCATCTTTTATCCCCAGCCCCCACCTCTATCCATGGATTCTCACGGCGGCCTAGTACGCTGCTTCGGCGACGGCGACTCCTTGATGGAGAGGTACCACGACCAGGAGTGGGGGGTGCCCACCCACAGCGACGCGGAGCACTACGAGCTCCTGGTGCTTGAGGGCGCCCAGGCAGGGCTGAGCTGGAGAACCGTGCTTCATAGACGCGACGCCTACAGGGAGGCCTTCAGCGGCTTCGACCCGGCCAAGGTGGCAGGCTACACGACTGAGACCGTCGATGACCTGATAGCCGACACAGGGATCATCAGGAACCGGAGGAAGGTGGAGTCCGCCATCAGCAACGCCCGGGTCTTCCTCAGGGTCCAGGACGAGTACGGAAGCTTCGACGAGTACATCTGGGGCTTCGTGGGCCACAGGCCGGTGATGAACGCCTTCACCGAGTGGAAGCAGGTGCCCCCGGAGACGGACACCAGCAGGGCCATGTGCCGCGACCTCAAGAGGAGGGGCTTCAGCTTCGTGGGGCCAACCATATGCTACGCCTACATGCAGAGCACCGGAATGGTGAACGACCATCTTACAGGTTGCTTCAGGTGGAGCCAGATCAAGGAGATGCATCACAGGTGAGAACACGCCAACAATGGAAGGGCCTTAGCGGGATGTGCTGCACATGGTGACTGAGAAGATAAAGATACAGGCCATCGACCTAGGGCCGACCAAGAAAAGAAGCGAAGCACTGGACGAGGTAGCCCTCGACGAGCCAGTCTGCATCTTCGTCAACGGCGAGTACCACGTGACCCTCATCGCCACCCCCGAGTTGAAGAAGGAGCTGGCCGTGGGGTACCTCCTCAGCGGAGGCATCCTGGGCTCAGTGGACGACATAGCGTCCATCGAGACCCGGAACAGCGACGTGTTGGTAGAGACGCGGGGACGAGTGGACCTCCGCGGCGCCATGGTGGACATGATGAACCTCATAGTGACGGCCTGCAGCGCGAGCCCCAGAGCAGACGGTAAAAAGTCTCGCCTCCCCAGGGTGGAGTCAGACATGAGGGTGAGGGCTGACACGCTCAAGACGATGATAGCGGAGCTCAACAGGAGGAGCAGCGTCCACATGAGGACCAGGGGGACCCACGCCGCCATGCTCTGCAGCGAGGACGGGGAGACCCTGGTCTTCGCCGAGGACGTGGGCAGACACAACGCCCTGGACAAGGTGGTTGGAGACTACTCTCTCAGAGGAGGCGACCCGGGGGAATGCGTACTTCTGAGCACCGGGAGGCAGTCAGGGGAGATGGTTCAGAAGGCTGCCAGGGCAGGGATCCCCGTGGTGTGCTCCATGACGGTCCCCCTCGTGTCTGGGATCAGGCTCGCCGAGGCCGCCGGCATCACCCTTACCTCCCTGGGCGTAAGAAAACTGAAGGTGTACACCTGCCCAGAGAGAATATTGTAGAGACTTTCAAGAGACTGTTGCGTGGGCGCAGGTTTCCAAGCCATCTCATATACGCCTCCGAGTGTCGCATGGCTCGATGATAATGTGTTGAAGCATCTCACTGAGGAAAAGCAAGAAACAAAAGATGGAATATTTTTTCCGCCTTATACCCTCTAGGACGGTATAAGCCA
>DATKWY010000133.1:0-2336 GCA_035529295.1 Candidatus Desulfaltia sp.
CCGACACACGCATATGGGAGTTCTGCTGTGGAGAGCCGAGTCCGAGGATACTGGCGGTGGCAAACCCCGAGGCCAAGTTCCGCTATTTCATCCAGATCCACCCTAACCACAGCTTCCTCGAGGAGAAGATCATCCAATGGATCGAGGACCACAGCGCCGCTCAGAGGGCGGAGCCCGGGGGGCTGAGGCTCTCCGTCGTCGCCCTTGAGGGGAATCCGGCGAGGGAGGAGGCGCTCCGGAGGCACGGCTTCGATAGGGGAGAGGTCTACGGTATACTGCGTCTGCGTGACGTGGACGCACCCATACCCGGCTACAGGGTTCCGGACGGGTTTGAGGTGCGGTCCGTGTGCCCTGAGAAGGACTTTGAGGAGATCGCCAGGGGCGTCAGGGCGGTCTTCGGGCACGGTGAGTGGTTCACCAGGGAGGTCCTGGAGGAGATCTCCCGGTTGTCCTTCTATCATGAGGACCTTGACCTCGTGGCCGTTGACCCGGACGGGAAGATAGCGTCGTTCTGCACCTTCAGGCTGGACCCTCCGAGCGGAATAGCCGAGCTGGAGCCTATGGGTACTCTCCCGGAGTACCGTGGGCGAGGCTTGGCGAGGGCCCTACTATGCGAGGGCTTCAGGCGCCTAGAGAGGTATGATCCGGCGCTGCTTTACATCGGCGGGGCGGCGGACAACCCGGCGGCGAACCGGCTTTACGAGTTGACTGGGTTCACCGAGAGATATGACTACATTTACTGGAACAAGATGGTGTGAACCTGGTAAAGACGCTCATCACATGCGTCTATCCATATGTCTGGGGGCCTGAGGTTATCTTCAGCCGCCTATAAACTCAGGTATCATAAAACCCCTTTAAGTCTCTAGTACTATGCTCCATAACCATCAATAGGTTCACGGTTGAGGGAAGAACGCTATGAGGCCACAAGCTTCGGCCCTCAAGGTTAAGGACCTTATGACTCCCAGCGTCGTCTCCATTTCTCCCGTCGAGTCCGTGGAGGACGCGGCCCGGGTGATGACTCGGTTCGGCATCAGCAGCGTCATCGTCTCGGGCAGCGGTAACGTGGACGGTATACTCACGGAGAGGGATGTCCTCCAGAGGGTGGTGGCCAGTGGCAGGGACCCCAAGATCACCGCCGTGGAGGAGGTCATGACCCGGTCCGTCATCTCGGCTGACCCCGAGATGAGCCTGGAGGAGGCCGGCCAGATCATGCTCAACAAACGGATCAAGAAGCTGCCCGTCATCCACCCCCGGGACGGGGGCAAGGTTCTGGGCATCCTGAGCCTAACCGACATCGCCAGCCTCCAGCCGGAGATCATGAGGAACTACGCTAAGAACAGCTGGGAGCTCAACGCCCCCCCAGACGTGGAGAAGCTCATAAACCTAGACGAGGGGCCCCACCTGGAGTTCAAGGCCAGCCTCAGGTACAACACCCGAGGCAAGTGCGTGGACCAGGAGCTGGAGGCCAACTGCCTGAAGACGCTGTGCGCCTTCATGAACGCTGACGGCGGCGAGCTGGTCATAGGTGTCTGCGACGACCGCGCCGTGGTGGGCCTGGACCACGACTACCGGACGCTGCCTAAGCCCAACAGGGACGGCTTCGAGAACTATATCATCAACCAGATCTCCAACAAGATCGGGGACCTGTACCTCAGGTACGTCAGGTTCAGGTTCTACGAGGTGGACGGAATGGAGGTGTGCCGCGTCACCGTGCAGAGCAGCCAGGAGCCGGCCTTCATGAGCCACAAGGGCAAGCAGCACTTCTACGTGCGCACGGGCAACGGGTCGAGACCCTTCGAGATATCGGACGCCACCAAGTACATGATCGACAGGTGGCCCGACATTCTGGCCTAGTAGGTTACTGTTTCCTGAGCCACTCCCCCAGCTTCCTGAAGGCCCTGGCCCTGTGGCTTATCCTGGCTTTCTCCTCCGGAGTCATCTCGCCGAAGGTTCGCCCGTCCCCTTCATCTGGGATGAAGATGGGGTCGTAGCCGAAGCCTCCGGTGCCCCTGCACTCGTGGGCTATCACTCCGCGGACCTCGCCGGTGAAGGTGACCGAGGTGTCGCCGTCGCGGTAGGCCACTGCCGAGAGGTAGCGGGCGCCCCGCTCTTCTTCGCCCTCCATGAGCTTGAGTATGCCCTCGTTGCTGATGGTGCGGAGGGTGTAGCTGCTATAGGGGCCGGGGAACCCGTAGTACTTGTCTATGTAGAGGCCCGCGTCCTCGATGAGTATGGGCACGTCCACGTCCAGCTGTTTGAGGCTGTACTCTGCGATGATCTCCGGGTCGTCCGCCTGTATCTCAACGCGGTCTATGCCCAGCCGCTCCAGCTCTACG
>DATKWY010000134.1:0-3028 GCA_035529295.1 Candidatus Desulfaltia sp.
GAAAGACGCCGCCTACGTGGACTTCTGCATACACGCCGGCTGCGCAAGCGGCTACCCCGAGGGCACCCTCACCGAGATGTGGGGCGCCGGCGCCACCGGAGCCAAGTTCTTCATCAGCAGCGCAGGCCCCAAGTGGCCCCAAACCTTCGACGGGGAGGTCATCGACCGGTTCAAGGAGCTCTCCAGATGCGGGGGCCTCGCCCTCATCCACGCGGAAAACGACAGCATCCTCAGAGACAACGAGAAACGGCTGAGGAGCACCGGCCGCAAAGACTTCTCGACCCACCTAGAGTGCAGACCCAGGGTGGCCGAGGCGGAGGCCGGCAAACGCATGATCGACTACCTGAAGCTCACGGGCTGCAGAGGCATGATAGTCCACACAGGCGTCCCCGAGACCGTCTGGTACAGCGCCCAAGCCAGGACAGAGGGCGTAGAGACCTACGTGGAGACCTGCCCCCAGTACCTGCACCTCACCGAGGACGACATAAAGGAGAGGGGCCCCTGGCTCAAGTTCGCGCCTCCGCCCCGCACCAAGGCGGACATGGCCGAGATCAGGCGGCTCCTGAACCTAGGCTGGATCGACACCGTGGCCACGGACCACGCCCCCTACGGCAGGGACCTTAAGGAGGCCGGCCTCGAGGACATGTGGACGGCCCCCAACGGGATACCGGGCCTAGAGACGTACCTGCCGCTGCTCCTCAACGGCGTCAACCAAGGCTGGCTAAGCCTGGAGAGACTGGCGGCAGCCGCCTCGGAGACCCCGGCAAGGATATACGGCATCTACCCCCGGAAGGGGACACTCCAGCCGGGGAGCGACGCCGACATGGTCATCGTAGACCTCAAGGAGAAGAGAACCATCAGGGACGAGGACCAGGTCACGGCCTGCGGTTGGACCCCCTACCACGGGCTCAAGGTCAAGGGCTGGCCCACCAAGTCCATCATAAGGGGCCGCGTCGTCATGGAGGAAGACCAGGTCCTGGCTGAGAAAGGCTCGGGGACCTTCATCCCCCGCCTCGCCTAGCCCTCCTGCCGTCAACCGGCCTCTTCTTCAGCGTGGTTCCGCAGACGGGGCACGTGTTCTCCCTCTGGGGCCCGTCGAAGCTCCGCCGGCACCCGGGGCAGTAGGTCACCCACCTGAACTGCTTCTTAATGCCACCCACTGCCAGGCCCAAGTACGGTAGGCCCAGGTGGTCGGCCATATTCTGTACCGAGTAGTCATCCGAGACCACCACCAGAGTCAGGCCTTCGGAGGCCAACTGGAGAGCCAGCGACAGCACCTGCTTGTCGGCGGCGGATAAGGCCTTGGATTCGCCCATCGCGGTGGCCTCCTCCTCCAGCCTGGCTCTGCTGGCCTCGTCCGGCGTCCTCACTGTGATCCTACCCCCCGCGATGAGAGCCTCAACCCTGATACGGGTTATCTCTTCTCTGATCTCGTCCAGCACCGCAGGGACAGTGAAAGCCTGCCCACTGGCACCCGGGTTAAACCCTTGAATCAGGGCAGAGGCGTCGAGGACTAGGGCCTTCAACGTTCTCACGTGGTCTGGAGGGTCATGATCCTCTTCTGGATCCTGCTGTAGAAGCTCCTGAACCTGATGAACCGGGTCCTGTTGGGGCTTACTCTGCACTCGACGGTGGACATGGGCTTGAGGGGCACGTAGGCGCGGCCGTCGACTATGACCAGGGCCTTGGACCGGGGCTTAAGCAGCTCTATGGTGACCACCGACTTCGGGGGGATCACCAGGCTCCTGAAGTAGCTGTAGGGGCATATGGCTGTAAGCAGCAGAGAGTCCAGCTCAGGGGACACGATGCTGCCCCCCGCAGACATGTTGTAGGCCGTGGACCCTGCGGGTGTCGCCACCATGGCGCCGTCGGCCTGGATGTCAGTGATGTGCTCACCGTCCACCGAGAGGCCCATGATGATCATCTTGCTGGGGAGGGGCGGCGCCACCAGCACCTCGTTTAGGGCGTCGGGGAAGCTGTCCTCCATCTCCAGGCACCTGCCGCGCACCTTCATGCTCTCCTCCAGGAAGTAGTCTCCCTTCAGCACCTTGTCAAGGCCCCACTCGGCCTCGGGCACCAGTACCTCGCTGAGGAAGCCTCGGCGCCCCATGTTGACGCCCAGGATGGGGGTCCCGGGGTCCTTCATCTCCATGGCGGCCCGCAGGATGGTTCCGTCGCCTCCGACGGTCACCATGAAGTCGCAGTCCATCTCGGATAGCTCCGAGTTGCCCCCGGTGAGCTCCATGGCTAGGGCTGTGTCCGTCTCAACGCACACGTCCACCCCACAGGAATCAAGGTAGTCCATGATGCGTCTGGTCACTGTCACTGCGCTGGGGATATCGGTCCGTGAGACTATGCCCGCCTTCATACTATCCCCTTTGTGTTGGCTCGAGGCTCTTAAATACTGTACCCCTCAGCGTCTCCGCCACCCGTGCTCCCCAAGGAGGGGCACGTACACCACCTTCATGAGGCTCCTCTCGGAGAGCTCACCCACCTGGCTCCTCTCCACCAGCAGAAGGTCCTGGCCATAGAATCCCTCGCCCCCCACGGGGGCCACCAGCCTCCCGGGGCTGGCAAGCTGCTCTAGTAGTGGCGGGGGGACCCTGGGCGTCGAGGCGGTGACGCTTATGGCGTCGTAGGGCGCCTTCTCAGGGTACCCCAGGGACCCGTCCCCTAGGACCACCACGACGTCCTTGTACCCGGTCCGCCGCAGGTTCTCCTCAGCGAACTCGCATGTCTTCGGGTTGATCTCTACGGCCACCACCAGGCCCTCCTCCCCCACAAGCTCCCTCGCTAGGGCCGCGCCGTAGCCTGAGCCTGCCCCTATCTCCAGCACCTTCATGCCTGGCGCCAGCTTCAGCGGCTCATAGGTGGCGGGGTACATGTAGGGGGCCGAGATGGTCTGCCTGCCGTCCCCCGGGATGGGGAAAGGCTGATCATAGTAGGCGTAATCGCGGTGGCCGGGGTCCATGAACTCCTCCCGGGGCACCCTGAGCATGGCCTGAATCATGGCATCGGTGGTGAGGTA
>DATKWY010000135.1:0-4699 GCA_035529295.1 Candidatus Desulfaltia sp.
ATCCTGGACCTGCTGGACAGGCACGGTATCAAGTCCACGTTCTTCACCCCCGGGTGGACTGTGGACAACTTCACCGAGAGCTGCGAGGAGATAGTGAGCAGGGGCCACGAGGTGGGCGCCCATGGCTACCTCCACGAGCGGCTCGCCGAGTTAAGCTGGGAGAGCGAGCGCGGCGTCTTCGAGAAGAGCAGGGCGAGCTTCGAGAAGCTCGGCGTCAAGCCCGAGGGCTTCAGGGCGCCGTACTGGCTGATAAGCGACAGGACCCTCGACCTCGTGGTCGAGCTGGGGTTCAGGTACGACAGCAACTTCATGGACGACGACATGCCGTACATGCTCAGGTGGCGCGGCAGGGACACGGGGCTCGTCGAGCTGCCCGTGGAGTGGCTGCTGGACGACTGGCCCCACTTCGAGACCCACAGGATGACCACCGGCCAGGTCTACGACATGTGGAAGCCCGAGTTTGAGGGCGTCTATGAGCTGGGCCGCTACTTTGGTCTCACGTGCCATCCTCAGTGTATTGGGAGGATAAGTAGGCTGAAAATGCTTGATAAACTACTCACAGAGGCTGAAAAGAAAGGTGACGTATGGTTCCCTTCATGTAGGGAGCTGGCGGATTGGACACGGAAGAAATTAGGATAATCACGCATCTTAGGAATAGGGATAGGTAGACCTCGTATGAGGGGTTGGGCGCGATGAACCTATCCCCATTCTATAGTTTCACATAGAGATAATAATTATGTATGTTAGAGGTAGTAGATTTCTATGAGCTGGGAAGACCCCGATTCCTCAGCTAAAACGGTTTCACCTTTTACTAACATTGTGCCTGTTGTAAACGGGCCTCACGCGTTATAATCCTCTTATAGTTTCTACCCCTTGCGTGTGCAAATGTCTTATTAACTAGTCAAATTTATTTTCAATTAAAAAAAGATGAGTATCTCTCTAAAAGATATAGAGAAAATATTAAGCAAGAAATGCGACCAACCATGCACGAAAATAATTAAATTCATGACTGATCGGTCAGTCCCAGCTAACACAGGGATTAGCCTTCCTCCATACAATAAAGTCGATAAATATCGGTACATCAACGTCTTTGTAGAGTTTGAACAAAATTCCTTCGATGAACCTCCCGTTGATCTGGGTCTAATGTTCGCTTTAGATCAAAATGGTATAATGGGCTCAAGACGATACGTCAACTTTGAAGAGAACATATCACACCCCCAAAGTGTAAACTTCATTTCTGTCTCAGGGGAGGGGACATGGCATGGTAGTCCTCATAACAAGAGTAGTTACCTTACTAGATTCCCGATAATGGGGCCCTTTGTTCAGGTGTTAGTCTATAACAAGGCACAGATGGATAGAAACGTAAGTGTATGGGCATACCTAGTATCCTAAGCCTAGATTAACCCTTATTTTTTCCTTCTCTGCGTATTCCATGCACTATATATGTTTTCAATTATTTGTGCCTCTGCGCGCGCAATTAATGTTGTAAAAGAACAAACATAAGAAAATGCTGATCATCTGAGTAGGCGCGCACACTTGGTTGACTATCCCAACCCTATACCACGGGTATTTTAGTATTATAGCTAATTGTTTATATTCATTTATTAGGGAGACTGATCTATTGCGTTTGATTAAACCAATAGAAAGATCGCGTGATCGCCATGAGCATACACGATAAATCTAAATCGATTGATCCACAAGACAAAATACACGTTTTGAAGTTATTGATAGCGGAGACTCAAAAATATGAGTTACTGACAACGAATCAGTATCTCCCTCAAATTGAACTTGTTGTAGGCATTCTTGAGGAACTCTCTAAACGCGCACGCGAAAAGCAGAGCGAAGCGCAGCTGAGCGTAGCGGAGCAGAGCAAAGCATAGCATAGGGGATCTGAAAAGACCCAACTTATCACCATTGTAAAACAACAATCATTCACCCATACTCATGAAATTATTTTTTGCATAGAAAAATAATCCTTTAGCTGGAAGGGTAAGCGTAAAGGTAGATCAACGGTTCTGTTTCTATATCTTCGTTTAACTCAGGATCTTCAACATCTGGGATATAATCACCCGGCATGTAGCTGGGAAGCCCGACGGTGCTGAGAAGCTGCTCGGCGAGATGGAGACCGAGGGCGACGTCTGGTTCCCCAGCTGCAAGGAGCTGGCTGACTGGACCCGCAAGAAGCTAGGTTAGCTTCCTTATCTCCTCGACCAGCACGGGCAGGCTCTCCCCCGACGGCGCGAACACGTTGACGTCGCAGATGTAGCTTATCTCGCTGCGCCTCAGGTTGAACTCCGTGAGCCTGCCGCCGTTCCTCTTCACCATCACGGGTAGGCTGGCGGCGGGGGTCACAGTCGCGCTGGTGCCCGCCACGATCATGCAGTCACTCCTGGATGCCTCCTCGAAGCACCTGTTGAGCACGGGCCCCGGTATGGGCTCACCGAACATCACGGTGTCGCTCTTGACGACTCCACCACACTCTGGGCAAGCGGGCGGAGTCTCCTCCACCCTGAAATCCTCGTTTCTCCACCTCGTGTGACATTCTATGCAGCGGAGGTACCTGCTGTTGCCGTGAATCTCCAACACGTTTCGGCTCCCGGCGGCAAGGTGGAGGTTATCGATGTTCTGGGTAATGAGCGTCCTCAGGACGCCCATCTCCTCCAGCTCCGCCAAGGCGACGTGGCCTGGGTTGGGCTTCGCCCCCATGATGCTTATGCCGAACTCGCCGGAGTTCCTCATGCGGCGCTCCCAGTAGGAGGCGGGGTCCCTGAGGAACCTCTGGTACCCGTCCATGGGGGGCTCTCCCTTCTCGGTCCAGAGTCCGCCGGGGCCCCTGAACGGCCTTATGCCGCTCTCCACGCTTATCCCGGCGCCTGTGAGGCAGGTCACGTAGCCGGAGTCCACGATCGTCGTAGCGGCGTCTCTGATCGCCTGAAGAACGTCGTCTCCTAGAGCCATGGGTAGAAATGTTAGGGGAAGGTGAAAAGACTTAGGCTCGTTCCCGGAGCGCCTTGGCCAGCGCCGGCAGCACCTCGTAGATGTCGCCGACGAGGCTGTAGTCGCTGATGGCGTGGATGCCCGCACCCTCGTCGCTGTTGATGCTGACGATGATCTGGCTGTCCCTGATGCCGGCGACGTGCTGTATGGTACCACTGACGCCGCACGCCACGTAGAGGCTGGGCTTCACCTTCTTACCGCTGATGCCCACCCACTGGTCCATCCAACCCAGGTCAGCGCTTATGGGCCTCGTACACCCGATCTGGGCGCCCAGGATCTCCGCGATCTCCTCCAGCAGCCTCAGATCCTCCTTGGCCTTGAAGCCGCGGCCCGCGGAGACGATGATTGATGCGCTCTCAAGGTCGGCCGTGCTCTTGGGCTTCTCGCGGCTCTCCACCACCTTGACCCGGGGCTCCGGGAGATCCACCTCCAGCTCCACCAACTTCCCGCTCCTCTCCGCGGGCTCCAGCTTCTCGAAGCATCTAGGGGGGAAGCTCATCACCGTGGGGGTGCTCGTGCTCGTCTCTCTGGCCACGGTGGAGCCGCCATAGGTCAGCCGCTCCACGACTATCACGCCGTCCTCAAGCTCCACGCCGCTGCAATCGTTCATGCACCCGACGCCCAGGGACGAAGCCACCCGCGGGGCAAGCTCCTTACCTCTCTTCGTGGCCCCAATGAACACCGTGGACGGGTTGGCCGCCTTCACGGCCTCAACCACGGCGGCACAATAGGGCTCAACGTTGAACCCGCCTAGGCCGCTCACCGTATAGACCTTGTCCGCGCCCTGCCTGACGTACTCCTGGGGGTCTGATCCCGCCACCAGCGCGGCGACCTCCGAGCCCATCCTGTCCGCCAGCTCCCTGTCCTCCGAGAACACCAGGAACGACACTAGAGAACCCCCTCCTGCATGAGGGCCTCGACCAGCTTGGCGGCTGCCTCCTCCACGGTCTCGGCCTCGATCTTGATCTGTTTGCGCTCCACCTTGGGGGCGGAGACGCTCGTTATCTGGACGTAGCTATGGCTTTTTATCTCCGCGGCGTCGAGCCCGATGTCTCCGAGACTCCACACCGTCTGGGGCTTCTTCTTCGCCCTCATTATGCTCATGAGGTTCGGGATGCGCGCCTCGTTGATCTCCCTCACCACGCTCACGACGGCCGGTAGCGCCGCCTCGACGACCTCGTCCACATCCTCCAAGTCCCTGACGGCCCTGACCTTGCCGTCGGCTACGTCGAGCTCCTTCACGTAGGTTATCTGGGGGAGATCCAGTAGCTGGGCCAGCCGTGGCCCGATCTGGCTTGACAGGCTGTCCAGCGTCATCTCGCCTGCGAGTATAAGATCGTAGTCTCCCACATGTTTGACGGCGGCCTCAAGCACCTTGCTGGTGGCGTTGGTGTCCACGCCCTTGAGCTCCGGCTCGTTGACTATGTACACAGCATCGGCGCCCATGGCGAGCGCCTCCAGGAGGGCCGTCTTCGTCTTGTCGTCCCCCAGGGAGAGGGTCACCACCTCGCCGCCCACCTTCTCCTTGAGCCTGATCGCGGCCTCCAGCGCCCTCTTATCCACCTCGCTGATCCTGCGTTTAACGCCCTCGACGATGGGCGCCCGGGTCTGGGGGTCCAGCTTGATCTCCGTGAGGTCCGGGATGTCCTTAAGCAGCACTATCTGTCTCATTCTGGTTCAAGGCGCAACTATCTTTTAATAC
>DATKWY010000136.1:0-2568 GCA_035529295.1 Candidatus Desulfaltia sp.
TCAGCTGCGCGGTGAGCTCGGAGACCGGGAATATGTGATCCACGTTGTAGAGGGGCTCGGGGCGCCTCTTGGTGCCTATGACGTTCATGCCGAAGGCCTTGCAGATGCTGGCTACCCTGGACCCTATGTTGCCGACGCCTATGAGGAGGACGGTGCGGCCGTGGAGCTCATCATTCTTCAGTTGTCTCCAGATGCGGCCCTCTTGGTCTATGCGCCTCTGCTTCAGCCTCTTCGCATGGTCGAGCATGGCGGCCACCACGCTCTCCGCGATGGGTATGGTGTGGAGGCCGGGGGCGTTGGTGAGGGTCACCCTGCCATCCATGATCTCGGGCGTAATGTTGTCGCTGAACCCCGTGCTGCAGAGCTGGACCCAGAGGAGGCTGGGGGTGAAGAGCCGCTGATAGTCGGCCCAGTCCAGCTCCCCCGGGTAGTGGGTGCGGTTGCCCCCTTCGGCCAGGACCACCTCGAAGCCCATGTTTTCTCTGACCTTGTGGGCGGGGACCTCGTGGAGCTCCACCTCCGGGCTGATGCCCTGAAGCCTCTTCCTGTGCTCCAAGGTGAGCCAGTTGCCATCAGGTCGGGGGTCCTGGAGGCCCCGGGGTATGCCGCTGACGGCCACCTTAATGGTCATACCTAAGCCACGGCGTTGATCACGTAAAAAGGGTTAGCTGCTAGGGCGGTATCCTGCCGGGGGGCATGGCCTCGATCCGGGCCTCGTTCCACACCAGGTAGGCCTCAACGACACGTAACCCGACGATTAGGACAGTGAAGTAGATGAAGACCCTGAGATTCATGGTTATGTGGCTGGTGGTGTTCTCGAGTCTCACAGTGAAGTAAGTTATGCCCAGGGAGCCTATGTTGCCTATTCCTAGCAGCATCGCCGTGAAGACCAGGCTCGCCAAGTTCTGGGCCACTGAGATGGCCAGACTTACCTTGCTGGCTTCACTCATGAAGCCTTTCACCAGAGTCAGGGCGGCGGTAACAGCGCCTAGGATCATGATCTGGTTCAGGAAGCCCTGGAGCTCAAACTCTGACTGGGCTAGGAGCTGAGATATGTACGGAGGTATGTAGGGGGAAAGTGTGTATGGGACGACCACGAAAAGGATCAACGTTACTAGGGCCCCGACTATGGCTCTCGGTCTCTTATTTAGGCTCACATTAGGCGCCGCCTGGGATTGTCATGGTGTTCCTGAAGCTGATGAGGTTGAAGAGTGTGGTGACCTTAACGTCGACCTTCCAGCTCACCGGATCAGGGTCACTCATTGTATCCTGGTACTGGTTCAGGGGAATCCTCAGCTCAAGGTCCACTGGCGTGATGCTACCCGCGGGAATGGTGACGCTGGCTGAGTCTGTGGCCAGTATTTGATCGACGCCCGCCACCAGGCTTAGGGAGACTGTGAGTGTGGCCTCTAGGAACCCCTCGTTCCTCGGATGAAAGGTGAAGGGTATTACCACAGGGTCACCCATCTGAGGCTGTATCACTTGCTGGCCAGTGGGTAGTGTTGTGTTTAAGATGCCGATAATGGTGTAGATGCCCGTCATCAAGGCAACAAAGCTCACAATCTGGACCACAGTGATGATGACGCCCAGTGTCTTTGATGCCTTCATTACTTTCGTCAGACCAGAATAATCAGCCTGTTTGTATAAATATCATGGCATTGAACAGTTAACTCCTATCACTGTTACGGCAGGTGCCTCCACTGTAACTGGGCTTCTGCGAGGACCACATACGGCAGAGGCCCCCCCTCCATAGCTAGGTCTAGGAGAATAAGGCGTAATTTCGGGTGAGCATCGGCGCAGCATACGACTGGTACAGGCTGTACCTGGTCCAGGTTTTTCCTGATCAGGACTTCATAAAGCATCTATAACACGGCGGAGGGCTTTTCCTCATGCAGAAGCTTAGGCTTGAGCACAAGTACTTCATGGGTGGCTTCCTCGCCGGGTTCGGCTTCTACACGGCCGTATTCTTCCTGGGCTACTTCTGGCGGCTGAGGCAGCTCCTGGGATAAAAGATAGGGGTTATTTACGGTGGACTTCCACCGTGTGCTTTAGGTCGCTTTTCTCCAGGGCCTTCACCGTGAGGGCCATGAGCTTGCCCAGGTTGGCCAGGTCGGTGAGGCTGATGACCTCGTTGGGGCTGTGCATGTACCTGTTGGGCATGCTTATGAGGCCGCATATGTTGCCGCCCCGCTCCACCTGGATGGCCCAGGCGTCGGTGCCGCTCCTGGCCGGGACGGGGTGCCTCTGGTGGGGGATGCCGTTGGCGTCGGCTTCACGCTCCATCATCTCCCAGAGGGCCCGGGTGAAGTTGGCGCCAAGGCCTATGACGGGGCCCTTGCCCAGCTCGACGCCCGCCACCTGGCTGGCCTTGACTCCCGGCGCCACCGCATGGGTGACGTCAGTAGCTATGGCTGCCCAGGGCTTCAGGTTGTACGCGGCGATGGTTGCTCCGCGGAGCCCCACCTCCTCCTGGACCGTGGCCACGAAGTGGACCTTGACGCCCTTCAGCGGCTCCTTCCTGAGGATGTCCATGGTCTCTATGAGGGCGGCTACGCAGCACACGTCGTC
>DATKWY010000137.1:0-2019 GCA_035529295.1 Candidatus Desulfaltia sp.
CTCTGCTAGGCTGCTGAATAGATCATCACTGACTTCGCCTGTAACGTAGACCCTGGAACCAGACCAGGTAACACCCGCTCTCGGGCTGTCCATGTCGTCAACCCAGACGGGTGAGGCTGTGCCCCCGGATAGTATTGACCCCACGGCCAGATTATGCCTCATGCCCTTGAACAGGGTCTCAACCTTCCATGTCTCCTCGGGAGGGCATCGGGTGAACATTGTGTTCAATGTCGTTTTCCGGCTAATAATATTGGTGCAGACCGGGGGGCTGCGACCTCGGAGCCGTTGGACGCGGAAAGTGTCCAAAATCTTGAAGGTATATTTATTAAAGGTGTCAGAACGAACCGCGGTAGGGTTTACTGTTAAAGGCAAAAAATTTTGTTGTGAGGACCGTGTTTTAGCACCGTTGGTGTCGCCTAGGCTACGGATATAAAACAAGCTGCTGTTCGCATGGACGTGGTTCACGTCCAAGACGCCAAACGGGGCTTAAACGCCTGAATTGGACGCAAGGCAGCATCTAAACTCGGCTCAGGTAAACATTATATCTGCTGAAAACTGTGTCCACGGTATGAGCGTTAACCCCCGACATCGTTCAAGTAAGGTGTACGATGGACCCGACCGCCTAAGCCACAGGAGCCTACTGAAGGGCACAGGAGTGGTTGAGGAGGACATGAAGAAGCCTTTGGTAGCGATAGCCAACAGCTTCACTGAGATCAACCCGGGCCACGTGCACCTGGACAGGCTCGCCGAGCAGGTTAAGCTGGGCGTCCACGCCGCGGGGGGCGTGGCCAGGGAGTTCAACACCATCGCGGTCTGCGACGGCATCGTCATGGGCCACGAGGGCATGAAGATGGGCCTCCCCAGCAGGGAGGTCATCGCGGACAGCGTGGAGATCATGGTGGAGAGCCACGGCTTCGACGCCATGGTGTGTATAACAAGTTGCGACAAGATCGACCCCGGCATGCTCATGGCGGCCGCCCGTGTCGACATCCCCACCATCTTCGTGCTGGGGGGCCCCATGGAGCCCGGGTGCCCTGCGTGGGGCCACTTCGAGGGTAAGAAGATCACGGTCCAGGAGCTCTTCGAGGCCGCGGCCCTCGCCGTGAGCGGCAAGATGAGCCAGAAGGAGGCCAAGTACCTTGAGGACATATGCTGCGGCCCGGGGGCGTGCAGCGGCATGTTCACGGCTATGACCATGCAGTGCCTTACTGAGGCTATCGGGATGACCCTGCCGTACATGGCCACGACGCCGGCCATGGGCATGAAGCGCATGAGGCTGGCCTACGAGGCCGGTCTGAAGGTTATGGAGCTGCTGAAGAAGGGTTTAACGCCTAGGAAGATCATGTCGGAGGCCGCTTTCAGGAACGCCATAACCGTGGACATGGCCCTGGGGGGCTCAACTAACACGGTGCTGCACCTCAAGGCCGTGGCCGAGGAGTGCAGCCTCGACCTGCCCCTGGAGCTCTTCGACGAGATAAGCAAGAAGACGCCTCACCTGTGTAACATGGCGCCTGCGGGGCCCCTCAAGATAGTCGACCTGCACGCTTCGGGAGGCATCCCCGGCGTCATGAAGACTTTGGAGGGTAGGCTGGACACGGGTGTGGTGACTGCCACGGGTAAATCGCTGAAGGATAACCTCAAGGGCGTTAAGGTGTACGACAGGGAGATCATAAGGCCCCTGGATAACCCCGTCCACGAGACAGGCGGCATAGCCCTAATGAAGGGTAACCTGGCCCCCAACTACGGTGTGGCTAAGATGGCCGCCATCGACCCCGCCATGTGGGTGTTCACGGGCACAGCCAGGTGCTTCGACGACGAGGCTGACGCCCTGGAGGCCATTCACGGTGGCAGGGTGAAGAACGGGGACATCCTCATCATCAGGTACGAGGGGCCCAAGGGTGGGCCGGGCATGAGGGAGATGCTGGCGGCCACCAGTGCCATCGTGGGCTACGGCCTCGACAGGGTGGCCATAATCACGGACGGCAGGTTCAGCGGCGCAAGCAGGGGCCCCTGCATCGG
>DATKWY010000138.1:0-13031 GCA_035529295.1 Candidatus Desulfaltia sp.
CCACCGGCACCTCCGGCTTGGCCGCCTTGGCCCCGATGGCTGCGGGGAAACCCCACCCCATGGTGCCTAGGCCGCCGCTGGTGAAGAAAGTCCGAGGCATATATGCGTCGAAGTGGAGGGCCGCCCACATCTGGTTCTGGCCCACCTCGGTGGTGACTATGGCGTCCCTGGGCAGCTCCTGCCGCAGGGCCCTGATGACCTTGGGAGCCCGGAGGTAAGGGGGCCTCTCCTCGCCGTTCTCACCCATGTCGCACCTGAGCTCCCCTATGCGTTTGGTCCACTCGGGGCTGGTCTTGACCGTGCGAAGCACCTTCACCCTGTCCAGGAGGCCCCTGAGGGCCAGCCGGGCGTCGCCCACCACCTTGGTCAAGGTCTCCACGTTCTTATCGATCTCGCTGCGGTCGATGTCTACGTGGATGACCTTGGTGTTGGGAGCGAACTCGCTGATCTTGCCGGTGGTCCTGTCGCTGAACCTGCTGCCCACCACCAGGAGCACATCCGACTTGGGGACCATCATGTTGGCCTCCATGGTGCCGTGCATCCCGCACAGGCCCAGGCTCAGAGGGTGGTCGTTGGGGAAGGCCCCCTTGCCCATGAGGCTTGTGGCCGTGGGCGCCAGCAGGAACTCGGCCAGGGCCGTCAGCTCCCCGCTGGCCCCCGCCGCTATGACGCCGCCCCCAGCCATGATGATGGGTCTCTCGGCCTCAGCCAGTATCTTGGCGGCCCAGTCCAGCTCCTCGGGGCTGGGCGCCTTCGGCGCGGCGTAGCCTCTGAAGCTCACCTCTTCCGGGAACGTCATCTCAGCTGACTCGGTGGTGCAGTCCTTGGGTATGTCCACCAGTACGGCCCCCTTTCTGCCCGTGTCGGCCACGTAGAAGGCCCTCTTGACGGCCACAGGAATCTCCTCTGGGCTCGTCACCGGTATGTTGTACTTGGTGACGCTGGCCGAGACCCCTATGATGTCGCACTCCTGGAAAGCGTCGCTGCCTATGACGGCCCTGTTCACCTGGCCCGTGAAGGCCACTACCGGGCTGCTGTCGATCTGAGCCGTGGCCAGGCCCGTGACCAGGTTAGTGGCCCCCGGCCCGCTGGTGGCCATGCAGACCCCCACCTTGTTGAGGACCCTGGCGTATCCGTCGGCCATGTGGGCGGCGCCCTGCTCGTGCCGCGCCAGGATGAACCTCATGTCGCTGTTGAGCAGCTCGTCGCATATGGGGATAAGTGAGCCGCCGCTGATTCCGAAGATGTGCCTGGTGCCCTCCCGCTCCAGGGCCTTGACGAAGGCGCGGGCCCCGGTCATCTCAGTCATGTTTGCTCAGCTCCCATGTCCTGCTGAGGCGGTACCCCGCCGAGGCTCCGCCGTTTTCTGGTTCTCGGACGCTAGAATACTTCTTAGCGTGATTCAGTCGTTTGGGTCTACGATATAATAAAACGATACCCCATTTACGCCCCCTCCGCCCGGGGGTTGACAAAGCAATTCCCCATTTTGTTGTCTCCAGTTGGGTAGGTACCATGAAGGGCTATGTGAGCGAATAAAAATCTTCCTGATGTCTGGATAACGACATTCACTTTCTGAGATGCTCAAGTATCTGCAGAGCCCGGTAGAACGGCTCACCCCGGTCCTTAGTTTCCTCTGCAGCCATTTTTCTGAGGGATTGGACATTCTCTCTGTACTTCTCGTTAATGATGAATGAAATGTTAAGCTCGTCCTCCATCTTCCTAAACTCCTCAGTCATATATCCTTCTGGTACGTAAGGTGACCAGAACATGATCCTCTTATTCATATTGGGGAAGGTGTTCTCCGCGTACTCCTGTATGGCCATCATCTTTTTCCTCACGCGGTTCACTGTATCTTTATTGCCTCCACGGTAGAATAACCCGCCAAGGTGGGTGGCCACCTCACATAGATTAACCTCGTTTTTACTGAAGTCAAAGCCGATGACATCGACTTCACGTTGTTGGTTTATTCTCTGGTTGTAGGTGACTATCTCGCATCTCATGATTATCTTCAAAAACGCGCCCACTAGGTATTCGCCCATCTCAGAGGACATGATTAAAATCATCATTAGTGAAAATTAAAGGTTTATGACTTTACATTAGAGTTAATAGCTTGAGTTCGAAGATATTTGAGGAATAGTATGAGTTACTTTACACATCTTGATTGCTCGGCCTGTGGCGAGGAGCACGACGCAACCGTCGTCCAGACCGTGTGCAAGAAATGCGGTAAACCCCTCCTGGCCAGGTACGACCTGGAGAGAGTCGCGGAGGAGGTGACCAAACGTGAGCTGGTGGGCCGGGAGGCCACCATGTGGAGATACTGGGAGATGCTCCCAGTCAAGAGCCGGAAGAACGTGGTAAGCCTCGGGGAGGGCTGGACCCCCCTGACGCCCGCGCCCCGCCTCGGAGAGGAGATCGGGCTACCCGACCTCTTGGTCAAGGACGAGGGCATCATACCCACGGGCAGCTTCAAGGCCCGCGGCCTAGCCATGGCCGTGAGCAAGGCCAAGGAGCTGGGCATAAAACGCGTCGCCCTGCCGTCAGCCGGCAACGCCGCCGGCTCCATGGCCGCCTACGGGGCCAGGGCCGGGATGGAGGTCTACGTCTTCATGCCCAAGGACGCCCCCAAGGTGAACATGGTGGAGAGCGAGATCGTCGGCGCCAAGGTGGTGCTGGTGGACGGCTTCATCACCGACGCCGGGAAACTGGTGAAGGAGGGCACAGCCGAGATGGGCTGGTTCAACGTGACCACCCTGGGCGAGCCCTACAGGATCGAGGGCAAGAAGACCATGGGACTGGAGGTAGCAGAGCAGCTCGACTGGAGCCTCCCCGACGTGATAGTGTACCCCACGGGCGGAGGCACGGGCATCATAGGCATGTGGAAGGTCTTCGACGAGCTGGAGGAGATGGGCTGGATAGGCAGCGAGCGGCCCAGGATGGTGAGCGTACAGGCCGAGGGCTGTGCCCCCATAGTCAAGGCCTACAACGAGGGCAAGAAGGAGTCGGAGTACTTCCAGAACGCCAAGACCCTGGCCGCCGGCCTCAGGGTCCCCAAGGCCCTGGGCGACTTCCTCATCCTGAGGGCAGCCAGGGAGAGCGGGGGCACCTGCATAGCCGTCAGCGACGAGGAGATCATGGACAGCGTAGGCCAGATCGGCCGAGCCGAGGGCCTCTTCGCGTGCCCCGAGGGAGCCGCCACCCTGGCGGCCCTGAAGAAGATGCTATCCGACGGCCAGGTGGACAGGAACGAGAAGGTGGTCCTCTTCAACACGGGCTCGGGCCTCAAGTACGTGGACCTGTTCGAGGTGCACGCCCCCGTGGCGGACCCCAGGAAGCCCTTCAACTACCGGAGCCTACTCTGACCCGTTCAGCAACCTTTTTCCCCTACTACTCTTCTTTCACGCGATACAGCTTGCCTGAAGCAGCGGCCTTCGCCCCAGGGCACCTCACGGGCCTATTCCAGATATGTGACCAGCCCGAGGACCCCCTGCTAAAGGGGGCCCGGGGCTCAGGGATCAGCCTCACCCGGGGCACCCACACCGCCGTCACAGCTGAGGCCAGCCGCCGCCACAGCCACACCGTGGCCATCAACGGGGAGACCATGGCCGACGCCGTGGTCAGCGAGAACGTCCTTGGCAAGTACCTGCCCCGACTCACCAGGCCCCACAGCATACACGTAAGCCACGTCATCGACACGCCCCTCACCGCGGGCTTCGGCAGCAGCGGCGGCGGGGCCCTAAGCCTAAGCCTGGCCCTAAACCAGGCCCTGGGCACCGGCCTCACCAGGGTCCAGGCGGCCCAGATCGCCCACGTGGCTGAGATCGAGTGCGGCACCGGCCTGGGCAGCGTCTTCGCCGCCAACGTGGGCGGCTTCGGTGTCCTCCACAGGCCCGGGGCCCCGGGCGTCGGCGCTAGCATATCCTACACCAGGAGCCGTGAGCTGAGCGTCGTGTACCTCTACTATGGGCCCATTAAGACCAAGGAGGCCCTGGGGAACCCTGAGCTGAGGAGCAGGATCAACCAGATAGGCGGCGGGTACGTGGACGAGCTGCACCGGGAGCTCACCCCCGAGAGGTTTATGAGGCTCTCCAGGCAGTTCACGGAACACGTGGGCCTCGTCACCCCCCGGCTGAGGCGGGTCTTCGACGCCATGGACCCTGAGGGCGTGGTCTTCACCATGGCCATGTTCGGTGAGGTGGCCTTCACGGTTCAGCCCAGGGACGGGGCTGAGGCGGTGGCCGACATTGTGCGGAGGAAGGGTTTGGCTGAACCCGTGGTGTGTGGCATAGACACTTGTGGAGCAGTCCTGCTGGGCGACTAGAAAGGGGGCGCCTACAACCTGATGGGGATCAGAATCTCCGTTATGTAATGCGTCATGTGGATGGGGCGGGGCACCTTCCTGCTCATCTCCTGGAAGTGGTCGAAGCCGTTGGCCTGGAACAGCCACACGTAGTTCCACTTCTCGTTCATGCTGCCGAAGAGGCCCTCATGCTCGACTCCGGTCTCGATGCAGGTCTTCTGCATCTTCTTGTCGTGCTCCTTGAGCTCCTTGCGTGTGCCGGTCCAGTCGAAGTAAAGCAGGATTTTCATTAATCGGTCCCCTTGACGTATCCCACCATCCATATATCCTTATCGCTTCATGAACCGTCATAGGAGGCTTACAGTTAACGCGGTCCCTGATAGCACAACCCATAATAGAGAACGGTGTGACCCTTGTAACCTGTCAGTGGTTAAGATGTCTAACGTAAGTCCCTTTGATAAACCGACCATCCAGAGCAGGCTCTCCGTCCGCGGAACCAAGTGGCACAGAGACGCCCCGGATATAATCCCTCTCTGGCTGGCGGACCCGGACTATCCCTTATGCCCTGAGCTTAAGGACGAGATGAGGAAGGTCATCGAGGAGGAGTACACGGTCTACGGATCGGACTTGGAGGCCCGCCGCGCCATCTCGGAGAAGCTGAAGCGCGTCAACAAGCTGGACATCCCCAAGGAGCAGGTCATGATGAGCCAGGGGGTTACCCCCGTCATGTGGCTGGCCATCCAGAACGCCTGCAGGCCTGGGGACGAGGTCATAGTGACAGACCCCATGTACTTCCCCTTCTTCACCGCCGTGGGCGTTACCAACACCCGCCCCGTGTACTGGAAGCTTGACCTGGAGGAGGGGTACAGTTTCGACATAGAGCGCCTCAAGGCGTGCATAACCCCCAAGACCAAGCTCATCTTCGTCTGCAACCCCCACAACCCCGCCGGCCGCGCCATGACCAAGGAGGAGCTGAAGGGCATAGCAGATGTGGCGGTGGACAACAAGCTCTACATAATGGTGGATGAGCTTTGGGAGGACATCAGGTACGACGGCCACAAGCACTACAGCCTGGCCGCCGTAGACGACGAGGCCGCTGCCCAGACCATGACCAGCTGGGGCTTCAGCAAGACGTGGAGCGTCCCCGGATTCCAGGCAGGCTACATGGGTTGCACCAACAAGGTGATGTTCGAGGGCCTCCAGAAGATAGCGAACGGGGTCCTCAGGGGCACCAACAACCTGAGCAAGGGCATAGCTCCCCTCATCTGCAGCGGCAAGATCGATTACTGGGTCAAGGACATGAACAAGTACCTAGCCGAGGTCCGGGACCTGGTCGCGAAGAGGCTCACCGGGATGGGGGCCATCACAGTCCCCAGGCTGGACGCCACCTACCTCATGTTTCCCCGGTTCAACTACGGGATAAGCAGCAACGAGCTGGAGAAGATCCTGTTAAACGACGCCAAGGTGAGCCTGCACAACGGCATAGCCTTCGGCCCTAGCGGCGACGGCCACATGAGGATTCTGACGGCCACCAGCAAGGGCATAATGAACGAGGCTCTGGACAGGATCGAGGGTGTCATCCCCAAGCTGGAGAAGATGAAGAAGAAGTAGTTCTTCCCCCTTTTTCCTATTTTGACACGGTCTCCTGTTTCAGGGGCTCCTCGGGCTCCTCCTCGGCAGCGTACTTGAACTGCATCTCGTACAGCTGCTTGTAGAGGCCTCCCAGCCGAATCAGCTCATCGTGGGTCCCCTGCTCGGCTATCCTCCCCTGGTCCAGGACCACTATCCTGTCGGCGTTCCTGACGGTGCTTAGCCTGTGGGCTATGATGATGCTGGTCCTGTTCCTGAGCACCTTCTCCAGGGCCTTCTGGATGATGAGCTCCGTGTAGGCGTCTATGCTGCTGGTGGCCTCATCCATTATCAGTATCCTGGGGTCCGTCAGCAGCGCCCGTGCCAGGCTTATGAGCTGCCTCTGACCCACGCTGAGCCTACTGCCGCGCTCACGGACGTCTGTGTCGTAGCCCTCCGGCAGCTTCATGATGAATTCGTGGGCGCCCACGGCGTCGGACACCTCCACGATCTCGTCGTCGGTGGCGTCCAATCTGCCGTACCTGATGTTCTCCCGGATGCTGGCGCTGAACAGGAATGTGTCCTGGAGGACCACGGCCATCTGGCGGCGGAGAGACTTCACCTCCACGTCCCGCAGGTCGATGCCGTCCACCGTGACCCTGCCCTCTGTGGTGTCGTAGAACCTGTAGAGGAGGTTGATCATGGTAGTCTTACCTACACCCGTGGGCCCGACCAAGGCTATGGTGGTGTTGGGCTCTATCACCAGGTCTATGTCCTGGAGCACCGGCTGCCCGGGCTCGTACTCGAAGCTCATGTTCTCGTAGCTGACCTTGCCCACGATCCTGGGCATCTCCACGGCGTCGGGCTTGTTGTATATCATGGTGGGCGTGTCCATGATGCCGAACACCCTCTCGGCAGCGGCCAGGGCCGACTGGACGCTGTTCCAGAACATGCTCAGGTCCTGGATGGGCCAGAAAAACCTGCCCAGGTAGTTCATGAACCCGAATAGGATACCCACGCTGAGCTCGCCCCTCATGACGGCTGCGCCGCCGAACCAGAGAACCAGGAAGTTGCCCAGGGCTGTGAACACGTTGACGGTGGGCCAGAAGGCCGACATGACCTGGCCGGCCTGGACGTTGGCCTCCATGTTGCTGCGGTTCACCTGCTGGAACTCCTCCCGTGTCTGGCCCTCCCTGCTGAAGCTCTGAATCTCCTTCATGCCGCTGACGCTCTCCTCCATCTTGGCGGAGACGCTGGCTATGGTCTTCCTGGTCTCCCTGTACACCTTGCGCACCCGCTTCCCCCAGAAGATGAGGAACAGGAACATGACGGGGATGATGCTGAAGGTGATGATGCTCAGCCACCAGTTCATGTACATCATTATTGCCACTATCCCCACCAGGGTGAACAGGTCGGCCACCACGCTGGCTATGCCGCTGCTCACCAGCTCGGTGATCTTCTCCACGTCGTTGGTGGCCCTGGAGATCACGCTGCCCACCTCCTGCTTGGCGTAGAAGCCCAGGCCCAGCTCCTGCAGGTGCCTGAACATGTCCATCCTGAGGTCGTACTCCAGCTTCGCCCCCAGCCACTCAATGAGGTACCGCTGGGCGTACTGGGACGCGAACACCATGGCGTACACGGCGATGAAGGCTGCTCCGATGAGCAGAAGCCCGTTCATGTCCAGCTTCTTGATGTACTCGTCTATGGTCAGGCTCAGCATGTAGGGCGGCAGGAGGCTGACCACGGTGGACACGACTATGACGGCGAACAGCGTGAGGCTCTTCCTGCGGTGCCGGGTTATGTAGCCCAGCATCCTCCGCATGAGGACCACGTCGGGCGTCGCCCTGTCGTAGTCGTCCTCCCCAGCCCAGTGCTCCATGTGGTGCATGCCCATTAAAAAGCACCTCCCTGTACGGCCGCCACCTGGGTCTGGTACAGCTTGCGGTATATGCCGTCATGCTTCATGAGCTCCTCGTGGGTGCCCTTCTCAGCTATGCCGCCGTCGTCCAGCACCAATATGTAGTCGGCCTTCTTGATGCTGCTGAGGCGCTGGGTGATGATGAATGTGGTCCTGTTCTCCAGCAGCTCGTCCAAGGCCATCTGTATCTCGTACTCGGTCTGGGTGTCCACGCTGCTGGTGCTGTCGTCCAGAATCAGAATCTTGGGGTTCTTCAGCAGAGCCCTGGCTATGGCGACCCGCTGCTTCTGGCCGCCGCTGAGGGTCACGCCGCGTTCACCCACCTTTGTGTCGTAGCCGTCGGGCAGACCCGCTATGAACTCGTGTATCTTGGCCTGGGCCGCGGCCTCCTTCACCTTGTCCATGGTGGCGTCCTCGACGCCGTAGCTTATGTTCTCCCTGAGCGTCGTGCTGAAGATGAAGGGGTCCTGGCGGACGATGCCTATGTGCTCCCTGAGGCTCTTGATGGTCACGTCCCGGATGTCGGCGCCGTCCACCCTGATGGCGCCCCGGGTGACGTCGTAAAACCTGGGGATGAGGTTGATGATGCTGCTCTTGCCGCTGCCCGTGGCCCCCAGTATGGCCACGGTCTGCCCCGGCTGGACGTCCAGGTCTATGTCCCTGAGCACCATGTTCTTGCCGTCGTAGCTGAACCAGGCGTCCTCGAAGGTCACCCGGCCCTCCACGGTCCTCAGCTCCGAGGCTCCCTCCTTGTCGTGGACGTCTACTTTGGCGTCCATGATCTCGAAGACCCTCTCGGCGGCCGCGTTGGCCCGGACGAACAAGGATGTGAGAAAGCCCAGCATCCTCACGGGCTGCATGAGGCGTGTAAGGTAGAGGTAGAAGGCCACCAGGCTGCCTATGCTCAGGGCCCCGGCTATCACCTGGTTGCCCCCGTACCAGAGGACGGCCACCAGGCCGACGCTGGATATGAGGGTGGCCAGGGGCATGAAGAAGCTCCTGAGCTTAGCCATGGTGACGTTGATGTCGAAGTATTTCTGGCACTCGGCCGCGAACTTCTGCTCCTCGTAGCTCTCCCTGTTGAAGCCGCGGACCACCCGTATGCCCGTCAGGTTCTCCTGCAGCACCGAGGTTATGACCCCGAACTGGTCGCGGACCATCCTCCACATGGGGCTGACAGTCCTAGAGTACTTGAGGGTGGCCGCGAAGATGAGGGGCACCACGATCAAGGAGACCAGGGTGAGCTCCAAGTTGAGGGTCACCATGGAGTAGAAGACCATGGCCAGGAGCAGTACGGTGCTCATGCCCTGCCTCAGCCCCATGTCGAAGAACCGCTCAAGCATGTTTATGTCCCCGGTGGCCCTGGCCATGAGCTGCCCGGTGCGCTGCTGGTCGTAGAAGCTGAAGCTCTGGTCCAGAAGACTGTTGTAGAGGGCGTTCCTCATGTCGAAGCTGGCCTTCTGAGCCACCACCGTGCTGATGTACCGCTCAGCGTAGTTGATGAGGCCATCCAGGGCGGCTATCACCATGAGGCTGAAGCTGAACACCAGAAGCATCCCGAAGTTGATCTGCATCCCCGTCAACCCCGTGAGCCACTTGGACAAGGGGAGAAGAACCACGTAGGCCAGATCCTCCATGCCTCCGCCGACCTTCATCTCGGTGCCCGAGGCCAGGCTCTCCACCATGTCCACTATGTCGCCTATGATGGCCGGGCTCAGGACGCTGAGCACCGTGGTGAAGACTATGAGGACCATGATGGCCTTCAGCTCCCAGTAGGGGAGTATGTACTTCATCATGCGACGGAAGATGGACCAGCTGAACTGGCCCAGCCCCCGCTCCTGCTGCTGCATGGGGTCAATCGTCCTCCCCTGAGGCCTCCAGGATCGCTGAGAGCCTCCTCACGGCGTCCATGTACTCGGTGTCCTTCAGGAGCTGTATGTGGTTGAGTATGTGGGCCACGTTCCTAGCCGCGAAGGGGCTTATCTCAGCCTTCCCCTTCCTCAGGGTGAGGCGGTCCTCGTAGGCCTTCTTCTCCCGCATGTAGCAGGTCCTGAGGAGCCCCCTGACCTGAGCCCGCCTTCCCTCCGGGACCTCCACGTAGTCCTCCAAGCCCTGCATAAGCTTGTCCATGTACTCTTCCTGCCACGCCGAGAAGTCGGGGTCCTGGCTCAGGGCCTCGGTGAGGCTGTAGGCCACGTGGTAGCTGTGGCTTACGCTCCTGTAGTAGGGCTGGACCATGTTGCGGACCTTGTCCTCCCGGCTGACCACTATAAGGCCCGCCTCCAGCATGGTGTTCAGGTGGTGGATGATGCTGCTATGGTTCTTGTTTAGGGATTTGGCTAGGTCTGTGGCTGACATCTCCTGGTGTCTGAGGCGGTGCAGTATCTCCCGGCGGGTGGGGTCGGCCAGGAGCTTGGCCACCTCGGGGTCCTTTATGATGAAGGTTCCTTGGCTCATTGTATCGCTACAGTCATGTGTAGCGATTTAATATACTTTACGAAGAAGGTGTGTATGCTAAAAGATATGTGGGGCTACTTTTTTTGGCCGAGGTTCCGCATCTTCTTGCCTGCGCCCGTCATGCCCCTGTAGACGCGACCCACCACGGGCTTGCCGGTCTGCCTGGGCTTCTTCACCTTGATGCCCGCCTCCCTGGCTTCCTTCAGGTACTCCCTGAGGGTCTCCACGTTCTCCTCGTGGCTCGTCCTCCTCCGGGGGTCGTAGGGTACACCCAGCTTCACGGCCTCTCCGGGCGAGATCTCCGCGGCCTTCAGCTCCTCTGCGCTGAAGCCCTTGCCGTCCCGGGCTCTGTCGCCGCTGGTGACAACGGGTTCAATCATGCGTACCACTGATATCACCTGTAGCTCTTCTGCTTCCTGCGCCTGGCGCCGGGGCCACCGAACTTCTTAGGCTCCTTCCGCCTGGGGTCGCCGGCCAGCATGGTCCTGTCGTACTCGATGTACTTGGTCCTGAGGCGTTTGCTCCTGGTGAACTTGACTATGCCCTGGGCGATGCCCATCCTGGCGGCCTCAGCCTGGCCCAGGAAGCCTCCGCCGTGGGTCTTGACACTGATGTCCACCTTGTCCCTGTAGTCGCCCGCCAGCATGAGGGGCTCCAAGAGCTTGGCCCTCGCCATGTAGGGCTCGACCAGGTGCACCGGCACGTTATTGATCCTCACCCTGCCCTTGCCCTCAGACACCACGACCCTGGCCTTGCTGGTCCTTCGCTTACCGACGGCTAGAACAGACCTCTTCTTACTTGACAATCATCATCACTTCTTCCAGCCGATAGCCTCGGCGATCTCCCCTATGGTTACGAACCTGCGGCTCAGAGTGTCCGAGTGAACCTCCGGGATGCTCTGCTTCTCCACGGCGGCCAGCTCCTCTGGGACACCGATGTGGACCCTGAGGCGCTTGAAGGCCTTCTGGCCCATGGGTTTCCTGTAGGGCAGCATGCCCCTTATGGTCTTCCTGACGATCCTGTGGGGCTGCCTGTAGTGGACGGGGCCTTTCTCGTGGCCGCCTAGGTTAAGGAACTCCAGCTCCTTGTCTACTACCATCTTGCGCTTCCCTGAGACGACGATCTTCTCTGCGTTGACTATCTCTATGGTCTCGCCTGCGAGAAGCCTCCTGGCTACCATGCTGGCCATCCTGCCCAGTATGAGGCCGTCCCCGTCGATGACTGTTCGCTCGGACATGTTTGTTCAACCTTGCTGTGCGTGAGCCGCGTAATGCACCACCTTTGACAATGTTTCTGCGTATAAAGGTTTTCCAAAACCTGATGCGTCGAGGCTGGGGCGGATGGTCGCGGCCGGGTGAGACAACCCGCGGGTTACTCTTTTAACCTCAACCGGGTCTCATGGACCAGCGAGCACCCCGAGGCATGGCATGTACCGTGAGCTTGTGGCGGCCGGCGAGGCTGCCTACGTCAGGGAGGACTCCTTGGATTCCCTAAGGCAGGTGGACGTGGTGGTCTTCGACTGCGACGGGGTCCTCCTGGACGTGAGGCGGTCCTACATAAGGGCAGTGGCCCGTACGGTGAGCCTGCTGGTGGAGGCCTTCACAGGCTCAGCGGTCCCCGAGGCCCTGTTTGACCCGGCCCTCAACTACGCCTACAAGCGGACGGGGGGCTTCAACAACGACTGGAGCCTGGCCTACGCCCTCACCATGAGGACACTGGCCGAGGCCGGGGGCGCCCTCACAGCGATCAACATGGTAGCCGAGGCCGCCGCCGGCATCCAGGAACTCCCCGTCCGCCTGGAGTACATCCGCTGCCACAGGCCTGAGGCCACCATACCCGTGGACGGCCTCTACCAGAAGCTCTACGGGTTCGCGGGGGAGCTGGACGACACAGGCCACCGGGCCGTCGACCGCCTTCTGGGGCACCTTGAGCCAGTCAAGAGGGCCTTAAACTACAGGGCGGGCGTGGGGGAGAGCATGGTCTCCACGTTGTTCGAGGAGGTCCTCCTCGGGAGCCGCCTCTTCCAGGAGGCCTTCGGTTTATCAGCTTCCTTAGCCTCCTGTGACCGGGGCTTCGTGGAGGACGCTGAAGTGGTAATCGCCGAGTCTACCATCCGCGACCTGGAGGCTCTGCTGGGCGGCCGCCGCCTCGGAGTGGCCTCGGGGAGCATCCGAAGTACCGCCTACCACGTCCTGGGCCCCTTGGCTCACATGATCCCCAGGGAGGCCCAGGTGTGGCACGACGACGTGGACGAGTTCGCAGGGGCCACTGGCCGCGGGGACCTCCACAAGCCTAACCCGTACCCGCTGGTAGCTGCGTGTGAGCCCTACAGGCCGTACCGCTGCGTCCTATATGTGGGGGACACGGCCGCGGACCACCTCATGGCCAGGAGGGCTGGCGAGGTCTTCCTGTTCGCAGGGGTGTACGGCGTGGCCCACGGGGTTGAAGAGACTAAGCTGGGCTTCCTGGAGGCTAAATGCGACATCGTGGCGTCTAACGTCAACCAGTTACCGGGGATCATGAGACAAGCTCGGTTGCTAGACCCAGGCGGCTAGGCCGCGCATCATATTGGCCAGGTCGCCGCCCACCCTCAGCCTGAGCACCTGTACGGATGCGGGCTCACCTGTACATGGCTGCTCTTCATCTCCTAGATTTATCACCAGGGTTCGCACACCTGAGCGGTCCAGGGTGTCGAGGAGCCCAGCGGCTTCATGGTCCAGTTTGTCTGTGATCACCACCAGTCTCTCAGGGTTAGCGAGGGCGGCAGTCTCTAGGGCGCTCCTTAGGTCA
>DATKWY010000139.1:0-5064 GCA_035529295.1 Candidatus Desulfaltia sp.
AGAGCTCATGCACCACATCTGGGGTGTCAACGGAAAAACTCATCCAATGAAGGCGCCCATGAAGCACACATACGGGTATGAACCTAACCGACGTGTGAAGTCTGGCTCACGTTAAGGTTTTTAAACCGCCGTTCAGGGACGAATCTAAGTAGTCTTAGTCTCCTTTTCTCCAAACTGGCGCTAAGACTACTAACATTTAACACACAAGCAGCTCCCCAATTAGATTGACAGCCACCGAATTGAGGAGCGGCACATTAACCACAATAGGCTCAAACCAGCAGGAGGAGCCTGTCCTCCAAGCTGCGGAGCCGCTTCACCGAGTAACCCCTGTCCCGTAGGCCGTGGACAATGAACTCCACCTCGTCCCCGCCCAGGAGCCTGTCCACCTCGGCCTTCACTGCGAAGAGTGGTTCCTCAGGGCTGTAGACGTCCACGCCCCTGCGCCTGGTGACGGATACGCTGTACTCTCGGACGCCGAGGTGGATTAGGGCTCCCTCCACAAGCCTGTGGACCTCCCGTCTCCGCTCCTCCAAGTAGGAGCCAACGGTGTCATCTTTGGGCAAGGCGCCTGCGCTCTATCTCGGCCTGTACTTCCCTTATCTGGTCGAGGCTGAGGTCTATGCTGAAGCTGGACTTGATGCGCCTCTTGACCTCCTCCAGGCTCCCCGCCCCCTCCGCGGTCTTGGCCACCAGGTTGCACATGTCCTCCACGAAGTTCCAGGGGAACACCACCCACCGCCAAGTGATCTCATCCCCGTAGTAGTCGGGCACGAACTTGCTGCCCTCTATGTGGCGGAGGGCGGCGGTCCTGATCTCGGCGGGGTTCTTCTCCCTCACGTAGTCCACGGCCAGCTTCATGCTGTCCCCGGTGTCGGTGATGTCGTCCACCACCAGCACCCTCCTGCCGGTGAGGTCTATGTCGAAGGGGTACTTGATCTGGGCCTTACCGTCAGGGGTCGCGGTGACCCCCCAGTGCTCCACCTTGAGGCTCACCAGGTCCTTGACTCCCAAGTAGTCGCAGAGGACCCTGCTGAGGACCCAGCCGCCCCGGGCCAGGCCCACCATGAAGTCGGGCCTGTACCCGGATTCTATGATCTTCTGGGCCACCGCCTTTCCGAGGCGGTCGAAAAGGTCCCAGTCCATGACCTCGCACTCGAACTTGTCCCCAGACATAACGTAGAAAAAAGAAGGGACGATGCTTAAGACAGTTTGCCACCCAGGCGCCCAGCCTGAGCCTAGGATAGCCCGAGGAGCTTCCCCGGGTTGGTCTTCACCATGGCACCGATGTCCGCCTCGGGGACACCCAGGTCCATGAGGCAGGCTATGAACTCGCGGAGCCCCTCCACCGGTGTGGGCAGGGTGTATACGCCGAGGTCTGTGCAGATTATGCAGTGCTCGGCTCCCAGCTCCATCATCTGGGCGGCCGCCTGCTTGACGCCTCCGCCCACCTCGCCGCTCATGCCCTCGTCTATGCTGGCGTACTCCCGCTCCACGTAGTAGTGGGTCTTGGGGATGGTGGTGGTGTGGGTGTATGCTGCCAGCGTGTACTCTATGTAGGCGCCCCTCCCGGCCATGTAGCTGAGCTCATCCATGGTGGCCTCCTTGACCACGGCGCTGGACACCACCACCCGCTCTATCCCGTACTCGGCGGCGTAGTCCACCAGCCTGACGGCCTCAGGCACCGATACGTGGCCCGTGATCATGTAGACGTGGGGGTGAGCGGCGATGAGCCGGAGTATCTCGTCCAGCTCCCTGCTGGGCGGGCCCTCGGGGACGCTTATGCAGGCGTCCAGCTCCCTCCTGAACTCTGGGAATAATTCGCTGAGGGGCTTGAAGACGCCGTCCACGACGCGGCCCTCCCTCGCCGCCTGGTACAGGGTGCTGTGGGCGCCGAAGCTGACGTATTTCGCCCCGTCGCCGTAGTAGAGGGCGGTCTTCACGGCCCTGGGGTTCATTCCACCGTACACCGTGTTGAGGATGAGGCCCCCGTAGGTCTGGAAGTCTGGGACGGCCCGGTTCACCAGCCACGCCGTCCCGTTACTCATCTCGAAAACGTCCATGAACACTATGGCCCTCATCCCGGCGTCCCTGGCCTGGACGGCGGCCTGGAAAGGGTCCACCCTCCGGGGGCTGCTGAAGATGTGAGGCCCGGCGTGGACGTGGATGTCTATGGCGCCCCGGATGAGCTCCTCGGACCTCTGGAGGGTCCGGCCCTCAGGTAGAAACTTGTCCCTCAAACCGTATCAAGGATATCACTCGTCGGTGGAATATAGTACCTCCTTCCCGTTATCCTTTCAACACTGGCGCTGAGCGCTCGCGCGGTTTAAAGCCAACCAATCCGATATGGTAACTGGTGAGTAGCGGTGAGGTACTGCCCTAAATGCGGGAAGGAGAACAGCGACACAGCCGAGTTCTGTAAACACTGCGGCGAGAAACTGGCCGGCGTCACCTACGTGAAGACCAGGGGATCGGGTTGGGACGCGGGCCGCGTCATAGTCACCATCGTAGGCGTGATCATGATCTTCACGGCCTTCGGCCTCGTCATGGGTGGCAGCAGCCTCAGGTTCATACGTGGAACAATAATGGACGATGAGGGCTTCATCGTGAGCGGCGTGAAGGATGTGTCCTCATCCTCCTACGCCATAGTTTTCCAGAACCTGGACGTTCACATAGACGACGAGGCGAGCAGGGTGCTGAGGGCCATGGGGGGCGACATAGTGTTCAAGCTGGAGGCTAAGGGAGGGGACCCATCAAAGGCCGTGTTCCTTGGGGTCGCCCAAGATTCGGACGCCGCCGCATACCTGGGCCAGGTGGAGTACGACAGGCTTGAGAGCTCCAGATGGGAGTACGATCCCTTCGTCAACGATTTCCCGGAGTATACCCTCAGCAGGCACCCCGGCTCGGCTCCCTCGGGGCCGCCCACCATGCACAGCTTCTGGGTAGCCCACCAGACCGGTACGGGGAGCCAGGTGCTCACCTGGAGGCCGACCACGGGCAGCTACTGGGTCGTGGTGATGAACGAGGACGCCTCGGCTGGGGTTGACTTAGACGTCATGCTGGGCGTGCGGGTCCCCCTCCTTGAGAGCTTCGGCGGGATACTGCTGGCCAGCGGCATCATCATCGGGCTCATCGGCGGGTTCATCATCTACTACGCCGTCATACGCAGGTGAAGCCAACCTTTTTTATACACCTACCCGATCCTGTGACGGAGAGGCGATGAGGCTATAACCCTCGCCGTCCAAGGTGAATACGAGATGGAGAAAGACTACAAGAACATGCTGGAGCGCGCCTACTCCCAGCTCCCCGAGGACAAGGGGTCCGCGGACAGGTTCGCTGTGCCCAGGGCGGACGTCCGGCAGGTGGGCAGGAGAAGCGTCATCATCAACTTCGGCGAGATCGCTGAGACGCTGCGCAGGGACCCGGACCACCTGATGAAGTTCATACTCAACGAGACAGCCACCAGGGGCACCCTGGACAGCGGCAGGGCCATGCTGCAGGGCAAGTTCAACGCCGAGACCATCAGGAACATCGTGGAAATCTACACCAACAGGTACGTCATCTGCCCCGTGTGCGGCCGCCCCGACACCCATATGGTGAAGGACAGGAGGCTCACCTTCCTCCAGTGCGACGCCTGCGGCGCCAGGAGCAGCATAGGGAAGGCTTAGCGTTGAGCAGGGTCTACGTCAAGTCCATGCGCCGCGGCAGGGACACCGTGGTGGCGGTCTGCGACGAGGAGATCCTGGGCGCGACCCTGGAGGGGGGCAGGGTGCCCTTCACCGTGAGCGAGGGCTTCTACAAGGGGGTCCTGGGCGACGTGGAGGAGGCCCTGGAGGCCATGAGGCGGGCCACCATCTGCAACCTGGTGGGTAAGAGGATCGTTGAGGCGGCCATAGGGTGCAGGATGGTGCACGTGCGGGCCGTCATATACTTCGGGGACGTGCCCCATGCCCAGATAGTGAAGCTGTAGGGATAATCATTTTTAGCCGCGGGGTCACTTCCTTACGGTGAAGTTTTCTTGGATTACAAGGTCAAGGACATCGGGTTAGCCGAGCAGGGCGAGTTGTTGATTGACTGGGCCACGGACCATATGCCCGTCCTGGGGCTCATCAGGAAGAGGTTCGAAGAGGAGAAGCCCCTGAAGGGCGTCCGGCTGGGCGCCGTCCTCCACTGCACCAAGGAGACTGCGGTGCTGGTGCGGACTCTGGAGGCGGGGGGCGCCAAGGTAGTCATCGCCGGCTCGAACCCCCTGTCCACCCAGGACGCCGTGGTGGCCGCGCTGGCCGCATCAGGCACCCCGGTGTACGCCTGGAGGGAGCAGACCAAGGACGAGTACTACTGGTGCATCGACCAGCTCCTAGACTTCAAGCCCCAGGTGACCATGGACGACGGCTGCGACCTGGTGAGCAGGCTCCACGAGAAGACGCCTGAGCTACTGGGCAAGGTGAAGGGGGGCAGCGAGGAGACCACCACGGGCGTCATCAGGCTCAGGGCCATGGAGAAGGACGGTGCGCTGAAGTACCCCATGGTGGCAGTGAACGACACCCCCACCAAGCGCCTCTTCGACAACAGGTACGGCACGGGGCAGAGCACCATCGACGGCATCCTGCGGGCGTCCAGCGTCATGATCGCGGGCAAGACCTTCGTGGTCTGCGGCTACGGCTGGTGCAGCCGGGGCATCGCCATGAGGGCCAGTGGCATGGGGGCCAACGTCATAGTCACCGAGGTGAACCCCACCAGGGCCCTGGAGGCCGTGATGGACGGGTACAGGGTGATGCCGCTGCTGGAGGCGGCGCCCTTCGGGGACATCTTCGTCACCAGCACGGGCAACGTCAACGTCATCGACGGCCGCCACATGGAGAAGATGAGAGACGGCGCCATGCTGGCCAACAGTGGCCACTTCAACGTGGAGATCAACATCCCCGCCCTAGAAGCCTTGTCCAAGGGCAAGCGAAGGATGCGGTCAGACCTGGATGAGTACAGGCTCAAGGACGGCAGGAAGATCTACCTGCTGGGGGAGGGCAGGCTGGTGAACCTGGCCGCGGCGGAGGGCCACCCCAGCGAGGT
>DATKWY010000140.1:0-4816 GCA_035529295.1 Candidatus Desulfaltia sp.
CTTATCCAACTACCCGCCATACTACAGGATGGGGTTCCAGTACCCCGCCTACATCATACCGGCCATATACGCGGGCTTCATCAAGGGCCTGGGCCACCTCAAACTAGCGCTCATAGGAGGCGAAAACCGCGCCCTTAGCAGGCTCATCGTCACCCTCCTGGTGGTGGGTGCAGCGTCGAGCGCCACCCTAAGCCCGCTAAGCCCCCTCACAGACGGCTTCAGCCTCAGCCCTTCATACATCAAGCCGTCAGCTGACCCCAGAAACCAGCGGCTCCAAGAGATGCTGGCACGTGTCCCCCGAAACGCCTCCATATTGGCCCAGGACAACCTGTTCCCCCACGTATCCAACAGGGAGCACGCCTACGTCATAGTCCCGGAGATAAGCATGGACCCTGAGACGTGGCGGAGAGCCATGAACATCACCATGGGGCTCCAAACAGACTACATAGTGGTGGACCTGGAGACAGACCCCCACGGCACAGCCGAGACCGCCTTCACCCTGGTAAAACGGTACAACTACAGCCTCCACGCATACTTCAACAACGTCTACCTTTACAGCCTCACCCCTCCTGACGGCCCAGCCATCTACGAACCCATGAACGAGACCTACACCCCTCTGGACCTCATAGCCATGAACGGGAAGGTCGCCCCCGACCCCACAGCCAACTCAGGGTCCGCCTTAGCCTACGTGAACATGACCCACAGAACCAGGACAATATGGTACGGCCCCTACGTCATAGCCCCGGAGGGCAACTACACGGCCACCTTCACCCTAAAGATCGGGGCACTCAACGACACCGGCGCATTGACCATAGACGCCCGCAGCGGCGGCGTGACCCTCGCCAACGCCACCGTGGGCCCCATGAACTTCACCGGCGCTGGCACGTGGCAGCCCTTCACCGTCAACTTCACCCTAACCACCGTCTCCACAGACCTTGAGCTACGGGGCCTCCTCCAGGGAGAAGCCACAAGCGTATCCCTGGACCAGATAAGACTCACCCAGACGGGGCAGGGTAAACGTTTAAAAGTACGGCGCAATTGAGTAGAGACGCAAAACGTAGCGGTGCAGTGAATTTGGGTAAAGTACGCACGGAGATGGTGAAGAGGATCAGCATCGAACTAATTGACAGGTACCCCTACAGCTTCGGCATAGAGTTCGAGACAAACAAGCAGTTCCTGAAGCAGGTCGGCCTGGAGGTCTCCAAGAAGCTGCGCAACAGGATAGCCGGGTACATCACCACCATCGTCAAGAGCGACCTGCTGGCCCAGGCCCAGGAGGCCGCCGCCGAGGCCCTGGAAGAGATCCAGTAGCCGAACGATTTTACGCAGAGGCCGAAGCGCCGGGGCTAACCCGGACACATTTCATTTAATCATCCAGGTTGAGATACCGCTTGAGCTCATGGAGGGTGAAACCGATCTCCATTAGGCGGGCGCCCAGCTCCTCCTCAGGCACCCCCGTCTTGAGGAGACTCTGCCTCAGCAGCTGGACGCTCTCCTTCACCTCCCAGGGGTAGATGATCCACTTCTCCACCTCCTCCGCGTAGTAGTCAGGCCGGTACACGCTCCACGGCTTATGGTGGAGGGTGGCCACCCTCACCTCCGCCGCCCCCAGGCCCTCCACGTACTCCCTCACAAGCCTGAGGCTGTTGCCGCTGTCAGCAACGTCGTCCACCACCAGCACCCGGAGCCCCCTGACGTCGGCGTTCAGAGGGTACCGGACCTCAGGCACCTCGGACCTCTCGTTCACCCCAGTGTAGTAGACCACCTGGAGGCTGGCAAGCCTCCTGACCCCCAGCTGGTCGCTGAGGATCCTGGCGGGGTCGAATCCGCCCCTGCTCACGGCCACCAGCACGTCGGGCCTGAAGCCGCTCTCCGCCACCTTGTCGGCCAGCTCCTCTGAGAGCCGCTGGACGTCGCCCCATGAAAGGAAAAGATACTCCAACCTCGGTGCCTCAGATGTGGGTTAAGAGGTTCCATGTCCCCGTTTAAATAAAGCGCTTGCGGTAACAGAGCCATGTCTGATCTGCGCGGCGACTCCGCCGGGTGGATGACCGGCGTCGTCAAGGATTTCACGGCGTCCCCGGAGAACACCCTGGAGAAGTGGGGCGACGAGCCTGCCTGGGCCGAGCCCCTGGTGGGGTTCAGCGGCGGCGCCGACCCCCTCTACGGGTTCTACAAGGATGACATAGGCTCCTTCTACGTCTCGCCTCTTGAGTTCATGAGCCACGCCTACCCCGATAGGAGGTTCACGGCGGAGGACCTCACCGTCATAAGCTGGATACTACCCCAGACAGAGGCCACCAAACGCGACCACAGGAGGGAGACCCACTTCCCCAGCGAGAGATGGGCCAGAAGCAGGATCATGGGAGAGAAAGTGAATGTGAAGCTGAGGCGCCACCTGGTGAAGAGGCTGGGCGACATGGGCGTGGAGGCTGTGGCTCCCATGCTGTCGCCCCTGTGGAAGCCGGCCACCTCCAAGAAGTACGCCAACGCCTCCACCTGGAGCGAGCGCCACGCCGCCTACGCGGCGGGCCTGGGCACATTCGGCCTCAGCGACGGCCTAATAACGCCGGTGGGCAAGGCCATGAGAACGGGCAGCGTGGTGGCCAACATCCGAGTCGAGCCCAGCCCCCGCCCCTACAGTGACCACCACGCCTACTGCCTCTTCTACAGCGAGGGGACCTGCGGAAAGTGCATGGACCGGTGCCCCATAGGAGCCATCACCGGGGACGGCCACGACAAGCGCACATGCTCCAAGTACGTGGACATGACCAAGCAGTACGTGACCCGCCACTACGGGTTCGACGGCTACGGGTGCGGCCTCTGCCAGACAGGCGTGCCATGTGAGTCTGGGATACCTAGAAGCATGAAAAAATAAAGAAAAGATGGGTTTACTCGACGGTGGAAACGGTGCCGTCCTGGGCGACCGTCCCAGCCCACGTGAAGCCGGGCTCACCATCGATGGTTAGCTCGACCTGGTAGATGGGCTTCCAGACCACCGGGTACCCGACCTCCACGGTCCAGTCACCGGACTTGTACTGGAGTGTGCTGTGGCCCAGCAGGCCCTCGGGTGTCAGGTTCTTTGTCTCCCAGGCGGCTGGCGCCTTGAGGCCTTCCATCTCAGGGTAGTTGGCTAGGATGTACTCCACTGCCAGGTCTCTGGCCTCCTCGGGGCTCATTATCCCGGTGGGGGCTGGGGCTAGGCTGGTGGAGGTCTCGGTCACCATTGAGCTCTGGTCCACTTCGCCTCCCCAGGTGAACTCCGGGTCGCCGCTGTACTCCACGGACACGGTGTAGACTGGCTCAAGCACCACCATGAAGTGTACGGTGACGCTCCAGCCCAGGCCTGTGTACCTGTAGGTGCTGGCACCCATGAGACCCTCCGGGGTCAGGTCTGTGAACTCCCAATCCTCGGGGGCAGCCAGCTCAACCAGCTGAGGGTAGTTCTCCAGGATGTACCGCAGGGCCAGGTCTCGGGCCATCTCCGGGGGGAGAAACTCCGACCTCACATCTTCTGATTGGTTCAGTTCGTCCCACTCGCCGTCGATTACCGCGCTGAGGACCTCGCCTGCGCTCACCACGATCCTGATCTCGTGAGGCGTGATGACCTGAGCCAGTACCTGGCCGGCCCTGTCACCGTACCCTGAGTGGCTGCACTCGAAGGCCACGATGAAGGCGTACTGGACCGGGTAGCTCTCCATGACGAACACCTCGCTGACGCTTATCGAAGCCTCTATGCCGTCGAACTTGAAGGTGGGAGAGTTCCTGAGGAAGCTGAGGGCGATGCTCTCCGCCTCCTCCGCCGTGGTGTCGCCTATGGGCAGCATCCTCTCCTCCATCTCGTCGAACGCCTCGTCGGTGACGGCCCTGATGATGCGGCCCTCGCTCACAACGATCCTTGTGATGTGGGGAGTCAACACCTGGGCCAGCATCTGGCCCGTCCTATCACCGTAGCCGCTGTGCCTTGATGTGAAGGCTATAGTCACCTCCCAGGTGTTGGGCATCCTGAGGGGCTCAACCTTCACCACCTCAATGGTGTCCGCCATGCCGTCGAAGGCGTAGGTGGGCATACCCTTGAGGTAGATCTTAGCCATGGACACGGCCCCGTCCTCCGTGAACTCTTGACCAGGGCTCCAGGCGGACAGGCTGACTGCCGATGTGTATAGACTGAACGCCGGTAAGGCGCCGACTATCATCAACGCGATGAGTGTGCTTATTTTACGGTTCATGTTTTCACCGCCACACCATACGCACGGGTATAGTATAATCCCAGTGTTTAGAACATGTGTTCAATCCCTTAGAACACGGGGAAAACACATAAACCCCCTCCGCTCACCTAGAAACAAGGAGGGAGAAGGTTGACGCGCGCATTATTCGTTGGCAGGTTCCAGCCCTTCCACTACGGGCACCTTCACGCGGTCCAGACTATACTAAAGGAGTGCGACGAGCTGGTGCTGGTGGTGGGCAGCGCCCAGATGAGCCACGAGCCCGACAACCCCTTCACCGCGGGTGAGCGCCTGGAGATGATCAGGGCCGCGCTGGATGCGGCGGGCGTCCCATCCGACAGGTACCTCATCATCCCTATACCCGACGCCCCCGCTCACAGGGTCTGGGTGAGCGCCGTGGAGAGCCAGACCCCCCGCTTCGACACCGTATACAGCAACCAGAGCCTAACCAGGAGGCTCCTCATAGAGGCCGGCTACGAGGTCAGACGCATAGAGATGTACGAGCGTGAGATATACGAGGCCACGGAGATCAGGCGCAGGATACTGGAGGCGAAGGACTGGAGCGACCTGGTGCCCCCGGAGGTCTACAG
>DATKWY010000141.1:0-3141 GCA_035529295.1 Candidatus Desulfaltia sp.
TAATCGTTGTTAAAGTGAGTCGCGAGGTCCTCAAACAACACTATCAGGTAACCTAAGATGAACCCAGTCCACGGGACACGGCTACCAAGATTCAAAGAAAACAATACACCCACCAGGTACCCGAGGAAACCACCAACCACGATGTGAGGACGAATAACCTTTAACAGCCTCAGGTCAACCAAGGGCGCCACCATGACTCATACTGCTTTAATACTGATACCCGTTTGCCTGTATTATGCTCTTTGAATCCGTCAAAGCCTACCTTGACTTGACCAGGCTCCACTTCTTCATAGTCTGGCCCCTCCTGTTCTGCTCGGGGCTGTTCCTCAGCTTTATCCAGTATGGTGGATTCTCGTGGCTGCTTGTCGCGAAAGCAGCTTTGATCGCGTTGTTCGGCTTCGAGGCCGGGTTCGTCCTAAACGACATCGTTGACGCCGATCTGGACCGGCGGGACGTCGACCACAGGCTCACCAGGTACTGGAGACCCTTCGGCTCCAGGCCCATACCTTCGGGTAAAATAACACGAAGACAGGCGCTGGCCCTATTCCTAGTACTGGCCGCGGCGGCCTCGGCCCTCAGCTTCACCCTCCCCTACCCCAACTCGGCCTATGTCTTCGCCATAATGGTGTACAGCTACGCCCTTGAGTACTATTACCAGGTGAAGAAGCGGAACCAGAGCTTCCCCATCGCCCAGCTGCTGGGCAGAACCGACTTCGCCCTCTTCCCCGTCGCCGGCTACCTCGTCAACGGGAGGCCCGACGCCACCGCCCTGGCCTACCTCCTGTTCTTCTACCCCTTCGCCCAGACCCACCTTGGCGCAAACGACATCATCGACCACCCCAACGACGAGGCCAGGAGCCTGAAAACCATCCCAGTCCTATACGGCGTGGAGAACACCAAGCGCTGGATACAGCTCTTCACCGCTCTGCACCTCGTTGCAGCGTACCTGTTCTTCAGAGGCTTGGGCGGAATAATGATGTACAGCTTCGCGGCAGGACTCGTCCTGCTACTCGCGGCCAATGCCTTGATCTTGAGGAGCAGGGACTCTACAGGATGGCTGAAGGCTCTGCCCATGATCCACGTGACGATGCTTATATACGTCGCCTCCATGATAGCCAACTACTTCATCTGAAAATAGCACAGCTGAAACTATGGTGGGAAACATTTTTCCAGTCTGATAGACACCACTGCACCATGCTGTACTTCACCTACGGCTCGTTCATGGACATCAACAACCTCAAGAGGCACACACCGTCAGCTACGCTCGTCTGTAAGGCGTTGATCCCCAACTGGGAGGTCCAGTTCAACTACTACTCCAAGAACTACAGGGGCGGCGTAACCGGCATCGAGCCCGCCCTCAACCGGCTGGTCCGCGGAGCCGTCTACGAGATACCGCCCGACGAGATGGAGCACTTGGACACCGTGGAAGGCGTCCCAGGAGGCACCTACTACAGGCACCCCATAATGGTGGTCTCCGAGGCCGGAGAGCCCATGATCGCCCACGTGTACCGCACCACCAACCCCCGGGGCCCCTTCAAGCCCACGAAGAAGTACCTCCGCTACATGGTGGACGGCGCCAAGGCCCTGTGCCTACCAGCCGAGTACATAGCAGAGCTGGAGGCCGTGGAGACCGTCGACTAAACCCCTTTATTTCACGTCCTCACCTATCTGACTGAGTTGAAGCTAGAAGACGTCATCATCAGCGCCACCAGCAGCCTCAGGGAGCAGCGTTTCAGGCTCGCCCTCAACGTCCTGGGCATCCTCATAGGCTGCGCCGCGGTCACAGGCCTCATAAGCATCACCCAGGGCCTGACGGTGGAGGTGGGTACCCAGCTGGAGTTCTTCGGACCCAACAACCTCATGGTGATCCCCTTCGAGATCAGGGCGGGCAGAGGCCTGGTGGGCCAGGGCATGACGTGGCGCGAGGTCCAGCTCATCGAGCGGGTCTCCCACGTCAGGTACGTGGCCCCCATCATCGGCACCAAGCAGGCCTCCCACACTTACCGGGGCCAGACCTACCGGTCCAGCGTCTTCGGTGTGGACCCTGTCTACTTCCAGATATTCAAGGCCTACGAGATAGAGGACGGCAGAAGCCTCATATCAGCTGACTCGGGCGCCGCCGTCATAGGCCACCTAGTCAGCCAGCCCAGGGACATGGACACGCCCATATACCAGGCCGGGGACCGGATAAGGCTCACCTTCAACGTGAAGGGAGAGGAGCGGGAGCTCACCTTCAGGGTCGTGGGCGTCATGAAGGAGATAGGCGGCACCTTCGGCTCCGAGGACGACAACAGCATAATGATCAGCTTCCGGGAGGCCCAGCAGATCTTCGAGACCGGCAGCAAGGTGGACTACGTGGCCCTCAGCGTGGACAACGCCCAGTACATCAAGGCGGTCATAGAGGACATCAAGGAAAAGTTCAGCGACAACGTCATGATCATGGACTACGAGATGGTGCAGCAGCAGGTGGACCAGATCCTGGGCACCGTGGAGGCGGTTCTGGGGGGCATCGCGGCCATCAGCCTCCTGGTGGCGGGCGTGGGCATCATCAACACCATGACCATCAGCGTCATGGAGCGCACCAAGGAGATAGGCGTCCTAAAGGCCATAGGGGGCAAGAACCGTGACATAATGTCACTGTTCCTCACGGAGGTCACCATCACGGGGATGCTGGGCGGCGTCACGGGCAGCGCCTTCGGCTTCGTCCTGGGCAAGGTCGTGGGCGACTACGTGGGCTTACCCGTGTCCACCTCACCCGTCCTGGGCGCCACGGTGGTGGGCTTCGCCATAGTCACCGCGGTCCTCGCCGGCATTTACCCGGCGTGGAGGGCGGCCAACCTCCACCCCGTTGAGGCCCTCCGATACGAGTAGGTATCGATCCACCATCCTGACTCCCGCTCATGGTGCACCAGCCTATTCGGTGGACCTGTAGAGCTTCACCAGGGCGTCCACCAGCTCCTCCTCCGTCTTCAACCCTGACACCGCCAGAGGTATACCCTCATGCCTGGCCAGCTGCACCGCCAGGGGATCAATTTCTCCCTTTACCCCATGGAGCACTATGATCCTGGGCTTGAAGGGGCTTATCTTGACGGCTATCATGGGGGACCTGCCCCTGCTGACGCCGCTGAACACCAGGGCCCG
>DATKWY010000142.1:0-6277 GCA_035529295.1 Candidatus Desulfaltia sp.
ATCCCCGGCAGTCCCACTTCATCGAAGCTGATGCGCCTGAAGTACTCTCCGAAGCCGGAGAGAGTCTTCTCGAACAGCGACTGGGCCACATCCAACGTCTTATCCTTCACACCTATGCCTGTGCCCCCGCTGGTCAGGATCACGCGGACCTCAGGCACATCAAGGGCTCGTCTGAGCCACTCCTCGATCTTCTCAGGGTCGTTGGGGGCTACATCGTAGAGTTGGACCCTATGCCCTGCAGCCTCTATCAACTGCACGGCCAGTTTGCCTGTCTCGTCCTCATCCTTTGTGCGGGTGTCGCTTGTCACCAGTAACGCGAAGACCGTCTCGGCCTCCTGGTTCCTGGGGTGCCCCGCGTTCATGGTCCCTTCACCTTCTCCGTCACCTTGATCTCCGTTATGGCGGCGTCCGGGTACTGACCCGACTCGTCCTTCTCTAGGTACTTCACCATGTCCCAGACGTTGAGGAGCGCCACCGCCACCCCCGTGAGGGCCTCCATCTCCACCCCGGTCCTGTAGTCGGCAGCCACCGTACACGCGACCTCAACGTAGTCCCGGCCCAGGGTGAACCGTGTGTCCACGGAGTCCACAGGCACAGGGTGGCACAGGGGTATCAGCTCGGGGGTCTTCTTCACCGCCAGTATGGACGCCACCTCGGCCACCGTCAGTGGGTCACCTTTCCTAACCTTACCATCCTTGATGGCCTTCACCGTGGACTCTCTGAGCCTTAGCCGGCCCACTGCCGTAGCCCTCCTTGGCACCGTCTCCTTGCCGGAGACGTCGATCATCCTCACAGGGTCCCTACTCATGCCTGTCTCCCTCCACCCATACCTCCCCGTCCGGGGTGAGCTCCTTCTTCCATATGGGCACCCTCTTCTTCAGCTCCTCGATGACGTAGCGGCACGCGGCGAACCCCTCCTCCCGGTGGCCCGCAGCCACGCCGATGTATACTATGTTGTCGCCCACGTCCAGGTCCCCATACCTGTGTATCACCGCCACCTGGTCAACCCCATACTTCTCCAAGGTCTCCGCCCTTATGGCCTCCAGCTGGCTCCGAGCCATGTCCTCGTACACCTCTATGCTCATGCGGCTTATCTCCCTCCCCCTGGATGTGTCCCGGACGGTGCCCACGAAACTGACCACACACCCTGATGAGGGGCATTTGACAGCCTCCAGGAGCGCCCCGACGTCGAAGTCCTCCACTTGAACCCTGATCAATTTAACCACCGCTCACCGGGGGGAAAAAAGCCACGTCGTCCCCCTCCTCTATCACCCTGTCCAGGGCCGTGAAGGAGCCGTTCACCGCCACCAGCACCTGATCCTTTCTAGCTATCTTCTCATAGAGGCCCCTAACGTGCTCCCTGATCCCCTGTACAGTGATGCCCTCCGAGACCTCCAGCAACTCCTCCGCCTTACCCGTCATGTCCCTGAAGCTGGCGTAGTACCTCACCCTAACCCTCACACTAGTCCCTCCAGAAGGGCCGCCTCCTGGCCACAGCCTCCCTGAACGCCTCCTCCAGGCGCCCAGGGGACGCCCCCTCCCCTATGAGGCTCACGAGGGGGACAAGGTTGTCGTCCCTCATAAGACATGCCTTCAGGCGGCCGTCACTGGTAACCCTCAGCCGGGTGCAGTAGGCGCAGAAGACGCTGTTATGCATGGGCTTGACCACCTCCACCTGGGCGCCCCCCCTCAGATGATACACCTTCCTGTGGTGCATCTCCCGCTCCACGACCCTCTCGGCCTGCAACTCCAGACTCCTCTCCAAGGGCGTCAGGTCGTGGTGCAGCGCGTCGTAGTGCTCGGCGCCGTGCTCAAGCTCCTGGAACTCTATGAGCTGGAGAACCGCGCCCACGTCCCTGCTATACTCTATCATGGCAGGCACCTCGGAGTCGTTCACCCCCCTCATGACCACCATATTGAGCTTCACCGGGTTAAGGCCGCATCTGATGGCGTCCTCGATCCCGCGCTTCACGGTGGACGCGTCGTCCACGCCGGTGATCTTCTTGAAACAAGCCGGGTCGAGGGTGTGGAGGCTCACGTTGACCCGGTCCAGCCCAGCCTTCTTCAGCTTACAGGCCTTCCTGGGTAGGAGGGAAGCGTTAGTGGTCATGGACACCTCGTCCAGGTAGGGCGCGATCCTAGCCACGATGTCCACCAAGTCACCGCGGAGCATGGGCTCGCCGCCCGTGAGCTTCACCTTCCTGATGCCTAGACCGGCGGCCACCTCTACGATGGTCTCTATCTCCTGGGCGGTCATCTCCCCGTGGGGGTCGTGCTCTCCCTCCCGGTGGCAGAAGAAGCAGTCGAAGTTGCATCTCTGGGTCAGGCTAATCCTGAGGCTGTTGATGGGCCTGTCGTAGGGGTCTGTGAGCTGGCTCATGGGGGGCTCCGCCTATTTTGTATCGATACTGTTATGCATGGACGGTTATATCGGTGTCGAATCGCTGGGATCAACAAGCCGATATGATTAAATAAACAATTCGGCTTTATTTGAGCCATGTCCAACCTGGCAGGGTTCAAGATCAACAGAAACGTGGCTGTAGTAGCGGCGGTACTCATCATGGTGACAGCCGGGGGCCTCTACTGGAACCTAACCAGGCCCCAGGAGAAGGAGAGCCTCATCGTATCAACCACCACCAGCCTCTACGAGACAGGGGTCCTGGACTCCTTGAAGACGCGTTTCGAGGCCAACAACCCCGAGTACAACGTGAGCTTCATCAGCCAGGGCACCGGCCTCGCCATCGAGACGGCGAAGCGGGGCGACGCCGACTTGATTCTGGTACATGCGCCTGCGTCGGAGCTGGCCTTCATGGAGTCAGGCTTCGGGGTCAACAGGAAGATATTCGCATACAACTTCTTCATCGTCGTGGGCCCTGAAAGCGACCCGGCTGGAGTAAGAGGCCTCGGGCCCGTCGAGGCGATGCTGAAGATCAGAGAGGCGGGTCTCGCGGGTAACGCATTATGGGTGTCCCGGGGCGACAACTCGGGGACCCACAGCAAGGAGAAGGCCCTGTGGAAGATGACGGGGCTGAACCTGGACGAGATCAAGCTGGAGACGGCGGAAGGATCAAAGGGCACATGGTATGTGGAAGCGGGAGCCGGGATGACGGCCACGCTGCAACTGGCACACCAGAAGGACGCCTACACGCTGACGGACGTGGCCACCTACCTGAAGAACTATAAGAACGGCAACATACAGCTCGTGAAGGTGGTGGACTCCGGGGAGGAGACCCTCAACGTGTACAGCGCCATAGTCTGCAACCCCGAGAACAGCCCTAGAGGCATGTTCGATGCCACCATGAAGTTCGTCCAGTTCCTGGTGAGCGACGAAACCCAGAGAATGCTGGAGACCTACGGGGAGGAGGAGTTCGGAGCGACCCTGTTCAAGCCGTGGGTGCCCGAGCTGGAGAACCCCGACAGCGACATCGTCAAGTGGGTGGGGGAGCAGGCCTACTTCGACGGCTCCGAGTGCCCCACCCAGTACAGGCACCAGGCAGGTAACCTGTACCGTTAAACCTTTTCACCTTGTTTTCACTGTGATTATTCATGAGTTGGGCACCGATCCTTGAAGGGATATCCGAGGCTGTCAGGCTGATTCTGTCCGCGGACAAGACCGTCATAGAGATCACTCTGAGGAGCCTTCAGACGGCGGGCTACGCAACCCTCATGGCGTCCCTCATCGGCGTCCCCCTCAGCATAGTCATAGCCACGGGGGAGTTCCCCGGTAGACGGGCGCTGAAGTTTCTGTTCAACGCCATGGTGGGGGTCCCCACAGTCACCCTGGGCCTCTTCCTCTTCACCCTCTTCAGCCGGAGCGGGCCTCTGGGCTCAATGGAGCTCCTCTACACTGTTCAGGGTATGGCTTTGGGCCAGGCAGCCCTGATCCTGCCCATACTGGTGAGCTTCACGGTGAGCGCCATCGAGAGCAAGGGCCACGAGCTGAAGGACCTGGCGAGAACCCTGGGAGCATCGGAGGTGGAGACCAGCCTGGCCGTGGTGAGGGAGGCGTACAGCGGCGTATCCCTCGCGCTTGTGTCGAGCTTCAACAGGGCCTTCGCCGAGCTCGGCATAGTAACCATGCTGGGCGCCAACATACGAGGCGTCACCAGGGTGCTGACGACCGCCATCGCCCTGGAGACGGCTAAGGGTGAGCTGGGCCTCAGCTTCGCCCTCAGCTTCATCCTCCTGGCAGTGGTGCTGGCCCTCAACTACGTGATAGATGTCCTGAGGGGGGCCACCCAGTGAGCGCCTACAGCCTCAGGGACGTCTCCAAGGTGTTCGGTCTTGTCAGGGCTCTCGACTCCGTTAGCCTGGAGGTGGCAGAGGGCGAGTGCCTAGGCGTCATAGGCCAGAGCGGCGCCGGTAAGACAACGCTTCTCAGGATTCTGGCTGGCTTGGAGGAGCCGACATCCGGCAGCGTGCTCTTCAGGGGTGAGCCCCATACCGCAGCCAGGGCGTTGGAGCTGAGGAGGAGAGCCACCATGATCTTCCAGTCCCCCCTGTTCCTGAAGGGGGACGTGTACACGAACATTGCTTATGGTTTGAGGCTGAGGGGCACCCCCGACGACATCATCAAGGAAAAGGTGGATGAGGGCCTGGACCGAGTTCGGCTACCCAGCTACAGCGGCCGTGACGCCCGTAAGCTCTCCGGTGGCGAGCAGCAGAGGGTCGCCCTGGCCAGGGCCCTGGTCCTGGACCCTGAGGTGCTGCTCCTGGACGAGCCGACAAGCAACCTAGACTCCGTCAACGCCAAGGTGGTCTCAGCCGTCATCGAGGAGGAGGCCGAGGGGAGAACAGTGGTGGTCTCCACCCACGACCTGGACCTGATAAGGAGGCTCACCACCCGCACCGTACACATGGACGGGGGCAGGGTGACCGAGGTGGGGGCCCCCACTGAGATAGTGTCCATCACCAGGCTGACAGAGAACCTTTTCACGGGGACAAGCACCATGGCGGATGGCGTAGCCCAGGTGGCCGTAGGGGACACCGTGATCAGGGTCGCCGCTGAGAGAACCGGCAGGGTCACCGTCCACGTGAAGCCCGAGGACATCATCGTCTCCGAGGAGAGGATCAGCACAAGCGCCAGGAACCAGTTCAGGGGCACCGTGGTGGGCGTGGAGGACCACGACGGCACAGTCGTCCTCCGTGTGGACGCGGGGCAGGTCTTCGCCGTCCACGTCACCAGGAGCAGCTTCAGGGAGATGGGCCTCAACCTCGGCAAGCAGGTCTACATCAGCTTCAAGGCCACAGCGGTGCTGGTCCTCTAGCCGGAGAACCTATAATAGCCGCGGTACAACGAGTGAACCTGTATGGAGCGTCCCGTAAAGTTCACAGTGTTCCCGCCCATCAACGCGGACAGCTGCAGCGACGGGTGCAGCGTCAGCTGCACAAGCTGCTCCAGCTGCGCCTCCAGCTGCGGGTTTCAGGAGACCAGGCAGGAACACCTAGACGACCTGTCCTTCATGCTGGAGGAGATAGGCTTCAAGCTGGGCCGCAGTTTCCAGGTGGAGTTCGTTGACGTCGGCTCGGTGCTCTACACCATCGAGCGCCTCAACATGCTGCTGGTGAGCAACGACGAGCCCACGGTGGACGGGGAGACCTTCGGGGAGTTCATGAACATAGCGGCCCCGGTAATAGCCGTGGACAACCACATCCTCTTCATGGGGGAGTACCCCGGCAAGGAGGAGCTGGAGAAGGCCGTGGAAGAGGCCTTGGGCTAGCCCTCTTCCTTCATCTTCTGCTCCAGGGTCTTCAGCTCACCGTGCTCACTGATCCTGATCCTGGTCTCCAGGCGCACGGGAATCCCTATCTGCCTGAAGAACCCCATGAGACCGGCCCCGTCAATGACGTCCTTCACCTTACCCTGCTTGACGGCGTCCACCAAGAGCTTCTCCACCTGAGGCATCACGCTAGGATACTGAGCCTTGGCCGCATTCCACACCTCCCAAGCCCTGTCCCCGAAGTACTGCCCCAGGAGCTCCTCCGGCGTCGGCTCCTTGGCTGGCGCGGGCTTAGGCTCATGCTCCTTAATCTGCTTGAGGAGCATCTGCCGCTGCAGCTCCTCCAGCCGCTTCTGTTTGAGTCTTTCCAGTTCGTCGTCCATGGTTTCTCGGCCTGCAATTCACATAGCCCGGGTCATGGGATTTATCCTTTCCTGATGCTAGGGCTTGATGCCGCTGATCCTAACGCTGTTGAGGATCACCAGCAGGGTCAGGCCCACGTCGCCCAAGATGACGGCCATCCAGAGGGTGATGGCGCCCACGGCCGCCAAAGCCAC
>DATKWY010000143.1:0-3980 GCA_035529295.1 Candidatus Desulfaltia sp.
TGGAGATCACCACCGAGGCCAGCGTGAAGTTCACAATAGCTAGGTTGGGCGTGGAGGTTGTGATCCACCCCGAGACCCTGAACCTCAGAAGTGGGGGTAAATGGATCACGGTGAAGATCTTCCTACCCAGCGACGTGGATCCCAAGGAGCTCGACTTGAGTAAAGTGAAGCTCTGGATAGACGGTGAGAGCGCCTCGCCTGAGTGGGGAACCGCCGGGGACGACTGCGTGATGCTGAAGTTCAGCAGATCATGGGTTCAGGAATGGGTGCCCTTGGGAGACGAGGTTGAGTTAAGGGTCACCGGTGAGCTGCCTGGAGGCACAAGCTTTGAGGACACTGACACCATCAGGGTCATCAATCCCGGCAAAGGAAAGACGACGTCGACTCAAACCCAGAATGGGTCTGGCAAGGAACCAAAAGTTAAGCAGAATAAGGCTCAGAATAACAACAACGGCAACGGACCAAAAAACAATAACGGTAATGGCTCAAAAAACAATAACGGTAACGGCCCCAAGAACGGTAAGCACAACAAGTAATCCTTTTTTTACAGATGTATGTGGCGCAGCATCAGCGTGGTGTGACCATTTGAGGTAGTATTTGTGTATCCGGTGCAGAATAGTAAAAAGTTAGATGATAGTCACTAAGCCTATGGAAGATTTTGAGGTAAGGTTCGTCGACGACGGCGACGTCTCTGAGATCGTTGAGCTCCTTGACCACGTTTTCAGAGGGTGGCCCAGGTTTGACTTGAAGTGCTCACAGGTAGAGCACTGGGCCTGGAAGCACCGAGACAACCCGGTGAACCGGAGTGTGGTGCTAACCTCAACAAGCGGCGGTAAAGTGATCGGTGTGAACCATTCCCTATTCTATGCTGTGAGGTTACTGGGCTCGGATGTCCTGTGCGTCATGGGGTCTGACCTTGCCGTCCACCCGGACTATAGGAGGATGGGGGTCCGCACTGTTATGAGGATCGGAAGTTCGAGCGCCTTGTGCCCATGGGGGTGAGCTTCACTACGAGTGTATCCGGTAACCCTATCATAGTGGATCACTCCATGAGGGCGAACCTGCCTCATTTTCCTCACCCGGTCGCCGGATACGTACTGATCAGAGACATAGACCTGCACATGGAGAGGATGCCCGTCGACCGGGCCTGGGTTAAGAAGACGGGGTATAAGGCGTTGAGCGCCGTGAAGAAACTGGAGGGCGCACTCTTCGGTAAGAGGAGTGCCCCTGATGGTATGAGGGTGTTGTCCGCGGAGCGTTTTCCGGGTGAGGTGGACGCCCTCTGGGATGAGGCGTCGAAGAGCTACGACTACGTCGGTGTAAGGGACAGCAGTTACCTGAACTGGAGGTACTGTGACTCTAGATCTGGGCCGTTCACCACGCTGCTGGCATACGATGGTGACATGCTGGTGGGTTACCTGGTGTACGCGGTGAACAGCTTCCTGGAGGGCTACCCGGTGGGGTACATCGTTGACCTGCTGACGCTGCCGGATAAGCCTGAGGCGGCTGATCTCCTCATGGGTGAAGCCCTGGAGGCATTATGGGCTTGGGATGTGAACATCGTGAACGGGTTAGCCGTGAAGGGCAGTCAACAGGAGGAAGCCTACAAGGCCAGTGGGTTTCTGGACAGCTTGGTGAGGCTTCACGTGTTCATGAGGCCGGTTGCTTCGCAGGCGGAGATACAGAGGTTGAGTTCTTTGGCCCCAGATAGGATATACTTCACCTGGGGGGACCACGACACTCTGCCCCTGACGACGGGCACGGATTCCTTGTGACGTGGGCCCGGGCGGCCGTTTCCGGTTCACCTGCTCTACCCCCTCCCCCTCCGCGGCGTGTGGTGGACGGTGGTTGTTTTTGTCTCCTTTTTAGTTTTGGTTTGTTTTTTTGACGCCGTTTGAGTCTCATTGGGTACTGTTCAGCTACTGTTCTGCCTATGTTCTGCTTGAAATTCGGTGATTCGTTGTCTGTTAGATCCGCTTTATGGTTTCGGTTTTTCGTTCTTGCACGATGTTCGTGCGTGGCTGTGGATGATGGTTTAGGTGGTGCGTGCTATGGGTCTGCTGGGTGTGGGTGACGCTGTTTCGGCGGCGTAGACGGCTAGGGCGAGGGCCCAGAAGCGGTCGTCGTGGGTTCCCTCGGGGTGGCTGAAGGCGATCTTGCCTGTTTTGGTCAGCTCGTATCGCTCTGCGTTGAGTTCGTCCAAGAGGTCTCGGTCGTAGGGTATCTTGAGTAGGCCTTCCTGCATCCTCTGCTTCATGAGTTGGGCCATCTCCTGTTTGGTGCCTTGGGTGAAGTTGATTCCCTCAGCCTGTCTGAGCCCCGCTTCGTGCATGTCCTCGACTATGTAGTCTCCGTGCTTGGTCTTGTCTACGTAGATGGCTTGTATGGTTCTCCACCGGTCGGAGAGGACCTTGGCGTAGCCGATGACCGCTGCGAGGCTTGTGCCCTTCTTGAAGCGGTGCATGTGGGTGAGGCTGAGGCGGCCCTCATCCTTCCGGACGACGGCGATGACGCTGTAGTCGACGTGTTCCGCGAGGTCGACGCCCATGTGGAAGCGGCCTTTCTCTTGGGATTCGAAGCTGAGATACTCCAGCTCCTCGCTGCAGCTCTTCGCCAGGAGGTCCTGGCTGAGCCAGGTGTCGACCTCCTCGATGAACTCGGCCTCGTACTCCATCTTGAAGACCTGGGGGCGTGCCTCCCGCTCCTTCTCCAGCTGCTTGAGGAACTCCTCCGAGTAGCGGCCCTCGCGGGCGGCGTCCCTCCATGTGACGACTTGCTTCTCGTAGTCCGGGTCCTGGTTGAGCTGGTAGAAGACGGTGTTCTTCCCCCATGGGGTGCTTGAGACGATGAGGGCGCCGCCGGTGGTTGCCAGCATCGGCGGGAGGATGTTCCTGAAGATGGCCTCGTCGTTGTGGAAGAAGGCGGCCTCGTCGATGACGATGAGGTGGGCGGTGAAGCCTCTGAGCTGGTTCTCGGAGTTGGGGAGGACGGTGATCTGGCTTCCGTTCCTGAAGCGGAAGATGGTCCGCATCTGCTGGCTGACGACGCCGCGCCTATACTCCCGGGGCATGCGGCCCAGCAGCTCCCGGATCCTCTCGCCGAGGATCATGGACTGCCTGAGACCCGGAGCCACGATGAGGGTCGCGGTGCCCGGGTGATGGATGGCGTGGATTATGCAGAGGCAGGCCAGGGCCGTGGTTTTCCCGGTCTGCCGGGCCCATCTGAGGAGGACCTGCTTCGCTTTCGACTCCAGAAGCCTCCTCTGGTAGCTTGTCGGCTGGAAGCGGAGGATCTTGGTGCAGAACTCGAAGGGGTCCGCTGGGAGGTTCGGAGGCTTCTGGGTGAGCTGTTCAATCTTCCTCTCTAGGTTCTGGATTCTCCTCCATATACTCCTCGACAATGCGGGTCAGCTCCTCCAGCTTCTCCATCACCATCTGGCTGTCGTAGGTCTTCGTCAGGCTGTTGATGGTCTGGTAGAGGTAGGCCTCGATGCGGGTCCACTTCTGGCGGACCTCCGTGGGGAGGTACTTTGAGGTCGCCCTTTTGTGGGCCTCCTCGGCGAGTTCCTCAAGGTTTCTGATGGCGTTCTCGATGGTCTTCCTGGTGTCGACCTCGTATCTTTCCCTAACTCTGCGCACCCTGCGGGGGAACACCGCCCCTTTCCGCGGATGCCTGATCTGGGTGGCAGGTGTCTCTGCTTCCTTCTCTGTTTTGCTCGGCATTTTTCACGCCTTCTGGGTCTGATTGGGTGCTGTTCAGCCTGTTCTATTCTTGTTCAGCTTGAACTCCGCGGATTCTCCGGTCGTGGGGGCTGTTGGAGGCTCCACCATGTTCCTGTTCGCACCAGATGCTTTGTATGGAGCCATCGGCCTGCGTATGATCCTTTACTTTGTTTTGCAGCTCTTCTCGTTTTGATCTCTCTCAGGCGCCTTATTTAAATTATTTTGAGGGGTACATTTAGCTCATAATTTAATAATTTA